>NZ_LXTU01000050.1:0-65229 GCF_001683935.1 Rothia sp. ND6WE1A
ATCCAATCACCAGCAAAGGAATCACGATAATGAGTGAGCCCAAAGTAAAAGTACCTACGGGGTAATCGAAACCAATCAGCACCAATACGCCTGCAAGGAACACTAGAACAATCCAGTCTGTAAAAGGTGCGCCAGGCATTCGGTAAGCAGGTCGGGTGTAAACGCCCTGTTTGCTGAGCGAAACAAACTTCATGTGCGAAAGCACAATAGTTGCCCAGCTGGAAATGATACCCAGCGAAGCAATGTTCAACACGATTTCAAAAGCTTCCTTGGGAACAAAGTAGTTTAGAACGACCCCGAGAAAAGCTACACAAGCAGTCAGCAGAATACCCCCGTAAGGAACACCATTGGTGGACACGCGCTGAGCGAATCGAGGAGCCGAGCCAGCTACGGACATGGAATGCAGGATACGACCAGTGGAGTACAAACCAGCGTTCAAAGAAGACAGCGCAGCGGTAATAACAACCAGTTCCATGATGGGAGCTGCATAGTCCACCCCAATATGAGAGAAGAAGGTCACGAAAGGTGACTCATCAGCAGAGTAAGCAGTGTAAGGCAACAGAAGGGTCAACAGAAGAACCGAACCAACATAGAAGATAGCGACACGGAAAATTACCGTGTTAATCGCCTTAGGAATTACCTTACGAGCATCCTGGGTTTCGCCGGCAGTAGTGCCGACCAATTCAATAGCTGCGTAGGCAAAGACAACACCCTGCATAATAACAAGAGCTGGAACAATACCGTTGGGAAAGAAACCACCATTATTGGCAATGAGATGGAAGCCGGTTTCTGATCCTGTAGGAGTACCAAAAATAACGAAGTAACAACCCACCAGCAAGAAGGTAACCAGTGCGGCGACCTTCACCAAAGCGAACCAGAATTCAAGTTCACCGAACACCTTCACCGAAATCAAGTTCAGGGACACCACCAGGAAAATCACGATAAACGCAATCAGCCACTGGGGAATACCCGCAATAAATTCGCTGTACTGACCAAACCACTTCACGTAAATCGCGATAGCAGTGGAGTCAACAATCGACGTCATTGCCCAGTTAATCCAGTAAAACCAACCCGAAACGTAAGCTGCTTTTTCACCGTAGAACTCACGGGCATACGAGACGAAAGAGCCAGAGGATGGGCGGTGGACGACCAGCTCACCCATCGCACGAAGTATGAGGTAGGCGATAATGCCACACAGCAAGTAATCCAAGGCAAGGGCTGGACCTGCTTTTTCAAGACGCCCGCCGGCACCCAAGAATAAACCAGTACCAATAGAACCGCCAATAGCAATCATCTGAATCTGGCGAGAGCCTAGACCCTTGTGAAATCCGGTTTGTTCTTCTTGAAAAACGCTCGGATCATGCGTGCCTTTAGGCACGTGATTAGTTTTCTCAACCACTCGGAGCCCCCCTGTGTAAGAAAATATGAGAATCATGGATAAAACAGAAATGAACCAAAGATATTCTCCCCGTCAGAAGACGAGCATCTTGAGGTATGGGCGACCTAGGCACATTTCAAACCATCAAGCGCCTTGGACTGATTCACCATGCTCAACGAAGTTGTACGAGGGGAAACGTTACATCAGTTTTTCTTACGCAACCGTTCTATTTTTCGCTGTCGCTGAATAATTTTTTTGTGATGTTGGGAAGAACAAATCTGCCGGGCGGCATCATATTCACGTTCCTTCACATGTTCAAATATTTCTTCTTAAGCAATATTTCTACTTCGTATTGACTCAGATTGTCATAGTGCTGAAACACAGAAATATGCAATAAAAAACCTGGAATAACTTGGAAGAACATAGATCGAAGCGGTTTGCTGGAGAGAAGCCTTTAACCCAATTTATTTACTTCAAGGAGATTCCATGGCAGAAAACACTACCTGTATTCAGACCACTCACGTGGGCTCACTCCCCCGCAGCGAACGCCTGCAGAAAGCCAATCGTCAACGGCAAGAAGGAACACTTGCCGAGATTGATTTTCAGAAAATTCTGACGGAAGAAGTGCAGAACGTTGTGACCCAGCAGGTAGAGGTCGGCATCGACATAGTCAACGACGGTGAGTACGGGCACGCGATGGCCCAAGCCGTTGATTACGGTGCATGGTGGCACTATTCGTTTGCCCGCACAGGAGGACTCGAACTCATTGAAGAAGGTAATCCGGTCAATGAAGTTTTCCGTTCCACCCCCGGCAATCTGAAATACACCACTTTTGGCGATCGCCGGGACTGGACTAAATTCCACGATTTTTACGCCACAGAACTAGATCTCGGAAACGACCCAGATCGGTCGTTCCCTGTAGCAACCTCAGCGATTTCTTATGTTGGGCAGGATGCCGTTGCCTCCGACACCTCCAACCTCAATACAGCCATTCAGGCAGCGGGTGCGCAGGAGGGATTCGTGGCAGCGCTTTCTCCCGGGTCCGCCGCACGCGTAGGAAATAAGCACTACGCCAGCGACAAAGAATTTATCTTCGCTTGGGCAGATGTCCTGAAAGAAGAGTACAAGGCGATTATCGACGCCGGTCTAACCGTTCAAATTGATGACCCCTCCATCGCCGAAGGCTGGGACCAGATCAATCCCGAGCCGTCCGTCAGCGACTACCTGAACTTTATTCAGACCTCCGTGGACGCCCTTAACTATGCGCTGGAAGATTTGCCCCAGGACAAAATCCGCTTCCACCTGTGCTGGGGTTCGTGGCATGGTCCGCACACCACGGATCTCGAATTCAAGCACCTGGCAAAGACCCTGCTATCTATCAACGCTTCGGCATATTCGTTTGAGGCAGCCAACGCCCGCCATGCCCACGAGTGGAAAGAATGGGAAAAGATTGAACTCCCTGCCGGCAAAGTTATCCTACCCGGCGTGGTTTCGCACTCCACCAACGTCGTAGAGCACCCCGAACTCGTTGCCCAGCGCATTGAGCAGTTCGCCTCAGTAGTGGGTAAAGAAAATGTGATTGCTTCTACCGACTGCGGTTTGGGTGGGCGTATTCACCCTGATATTGCCTGGGCAAAGCTACGCTCACTCGGTGAGGGCGCTAAAATCGCGTCCGAGCGTCTGTTCTAATTTAAAAATCCCAGTTAAGGGGACAGATTAAAGCGCCTGACTCAGCTTCTTGCGACGTCAGGCGCTTTTCTTCGTTGTAGAAAGAATCATCTCCCGTAGAAAACCTGTCCGTACACCCTTATGATTAACCTGTACGGGCATGTCTACTTTTCATTGACGGCCTACAACAACACAAGGAACACAGTGGGCAAATACGAACGCGTCTATCAAGACCTCTCCTCCAAAATCGACGATGGCACCTACCCCGTAGGTTCGCTCCTTCCCAGCGAAAAACAACTCACCGAGAACTACTCCGTTTCGCGTGAAACCGCTCGTAAGGCGCTAGCGCTCCTGACTGACCGCGGATACATTCAAAAAATTATGGGTAAAGGCTCCGTGGTAATCAGCCATTCTCAGTACGCTCTGCCCGTCTCCTCTTTGGTGAGCTATAAAGAGTTTGCCCATGCAGCAGGCGCATCAACCCGTAGCGAACTCATTGATTTTTCGGAAACTTTGCTTCCCTTAGCCTCTTTCAAATCCTTAGCGAAGGATCTTCAGTCCGAAGAAACCACCGCGGTTACCCGTTTGCGTTTCTTCGACAACGAACCAGCAATTATTGACCGGGACTACATTCTCAATTCAGTAGTTCCGTCTATTCCGCAAGAAGCCGCCGAGACCTCACTCTTCGAATACTTCGAAAACACCCTCGGGCTTTCCATTGCTTACTCTTCTAAGCAAATCAAAGTAGAACCAGCTCAGGAAAGCGACCGCAAGCTCATGCATCTTGCCAAAGGTGAATACGTTGCAGTCACCACCTCGGTGACCAGCTTGGAAGACACCACAGCCTTCCTCTTCACCGAATCCCGCCACCGCGCAGATAAATTTATCTACCAAGATTTCGCACGACGCCGCTAGGCGCCGCGCAGCTCACCGGATTCGCACGGTGAGACGAGTTGCAGACCTCTCCGGCCTGTAACTTCTCCTTTTAAAAGTAAAAACTCAACAACCCTACAAAGGATCTTTATGACTTTCCGTGACCAGGTAATTTACCAGGTCTACCCCAAATCGTTCTACGACTCCAACGGAGACGGGCTGGGGGATCTTCGAGGCATCATCGAAAAGATTCCTTACATCGCATCCCTCGGCGTAGACATGGTTTGGCTCAACCCCTTCTTTGCCTCCCCCCAGCGCGATAACGGCTACGATGTATCCGACTATTACGCCATCAACCCAGATTTGGGCACGATGGAAGACACTGAAGAGTTGATTTCGACCCTCAAAGATCACGGTATCGGAGTCATGTTCGATATGGTCTTCAACCACATCTCCACCGAACACGAGTGGTTCCAGCGGGCACTCGCCGGTGAAGAAAAGTACCAGGACTATTTCTACATCCGCGAACCTAAGCCAGACGGCTCTTTCCCCACCAACTGGGAATCCAAATTCGGTGGCGAAGCCTGGGCGCCCTTCGGCGACACCGGCAAATACTTCCTCTGCCTCTACGACAAAACACAGGCAGATTTGAATTGGCACAATGCCGACCTTCGCCAAGAACTCTACAAAGTAGCGAACTTCTGGCTGGAAAAAGGCGTACGCGGTCTGCGCTTTGACGTCCTGAACGTCATCGGCAAAAGCGAATTCCTCGAAGACGCCGCACCCGGCATGATCGACAAGCTGCTCTACACCGATACCCCGCGCGTCCACCCCTGGATTCACGAAATGAACCGGGCAACGTTCGGTAACTACGACGGCGTACTCACCGTCGGTGAAATGTCTACCACCACCATCGAAAACTCCATCCGCTATTCGAACCCCGAGAGCGAAGAGTTGGATATGGTTTTCAACTTTCACCACCTCAAAGTGGATTACCAAGACGGTCACAAGTGGACCAAGGTACCTTTCGACTTCCATGTACTAAAGAACCTGCTCAATGACTGGGCAGTAGGTATGCAAGCAGGAAATGGCTGGAACGCGCTGTTCTGGAACAACCATGACCAGCCACGTGCCATCAATCGTTTTGCAGACCCCGTGAATTTTCACGTCGAATCGGCAACCATGCTGGCAACCGTCATTCACCTGTTGCGCGGTACGCCCTACATTTACCAAGGCGAAGAAATTGGAATGGTCGACCCCCAATATATAGACATTGAGGAATATGTCGACGTCGAGGCGCGCAACGCCTACGTCTCCCTCATCGCCGACGGCAAGACGGAAACCGAAGCATTCCAAATTGTTACCTCTAAAGCACGCGACAACTCGCGAACTCCCATGCAGTGGGATTCCAGCGCAAACGCAGGCTTTACTACCGGCGAACCCTGGCTGCGCCCCACTACTTTCAAAACCATCAACGTAGAGCACGAGCAAAAAGAAGGAAAAATCCTTCCCTACTACAAAAAGCTCATCCAGCTCCGCAAAGAAAATCTGCTCATCTCCGAAGGCGAGTACGAGCCGTATGCGCTGGAACACGACACCGTTTTTGCTTACACTCGAAAGTATCAGGGCGAGAAACTCCTCGTCCTCAACAACTTCTACGGCGAAGAAACCTCCATCGAAATCCCCCACGAGTTCCTCAACGGGTACATTCTCATCGGAAACTATCCAGCCCATCAGCTCAGGGATGATTACACGCTCAGACCGTACGAATCCCTAGCCATCAAGATCTAACCCATATAGGCAAAATGCCACCGGAACGAGTTTTAAACGAACCTGTATTGCCATAAGAAAAACAGAAATGAGGCACAGTCATGGCTAAGACTGTATCCGTCCTCGCCCCCATGACGGGCGAGGTTATTCCCATGAACGAGATTCCCGATCCGGTATTCGCCGGCGGAAAACTCGGCAAGGGATTCGGTGTTAACCCCACCGATAACACCGTGGTCTCCCCCGTATCGGGCAAGGTCACCATGGTGGCGAGCACCAAGCACGCCGTCGGCATCAAGTCCGAAAGCGGCCTGGAATTTCTGCTCCACCTCGGTGTAGACACCGTTGAGCTCGACGGCGCTCCTTTCGAGATGCTTCTCGAAAAGGGTCAGACCGTTGAAGCAGGCCAGCGCATTGCCAGCATGAACCTCGACGAGGTTCGTGCGGCAGGTAAGGGCATTACCGCGATTCTTGCTATCACCAATACCCCGAAGTTTGTGGAGGACATTGACGTCCACACCGGTTCGGCATCTGCAGGCGACGTTGCCGCAGAAGTAACGTTGAAGGTCAAGGACGCTCCCGCAGCTCAGAACACCGCCAATGGTGCAGACGCTACCGGCGCAGCACCAACCGGTGCAGCGGCAGGATCAATAGCAGCAGGTGCAGCATCTGGTACCGCAACACGCTCTGAAACCGGTGCACACGCCACCGAACCTATCGAACCCGGCGCCGCTGGCGGCACCGTCGACCCCGCAGTAGCAGAGCGCCCCGCAAACCTCACCGGTTACGATGCCCTCGCTTGGGACATCCTCAACAACATCGGTGGCAAGGAAAACGTCAAAAGTGTTATCCACTGCATCACCCGCGTACGTTTCTACCTCAAAGACAACGACAAGGCGAACGACGAGGTTGTCTCAAACCTCGACGGCGTCATCGACGTTGCTCGCGCTGGCGGCCAGTACCAGGTAGTCATCGGCCCCGCCGTTGAAGACGTATACGACGCCGTCGTTAAGCAGATTGGCGCAGGCAAGGCTGGCGGAGAAACCGAGTCTGCAACAGAACCTGCTGAACGCCCCTCGGGTGTGGGCGGATGGTTCAAGTGGGGCTTCTCCTCGCTTATCGGTGTGATCACCGGTTCCATGATGCCCGTGATCGGTCTTTTGGCTGCATCCGGTGTGCTCAAGGGTCTTTTGACGATTCTGACTCACTACGAACTCGTGAACCCAGAATCCCAAACCTTCACCATCATCAATGCCATGGGCGACGCCGTCTTCTACTTCCTACCCATCTTCGTGGGCTTCACCGCCGCGCGTCGTCTGGGAGCAGACCCGATTATCGTCTCCATCATCGGTGGCGTGTTGGCTTACCCCACTATTGCCGAGCTGGCGAAGGGCGAAGCGACAGGCTCGCTGCTGGGTATCTCTACCAACGCAGAGTTCTTCGGAATTCCTTTCCCTATGGCGTCCTACACCTACTCCATCTTCCCGATGATCGTAGCCGCCTGGTTGTGCTCAAAGATTGAACCGGTTCTCAAGAAGTGGATCCCCGCCGTTCTGCGCATGATCTTTGTTCCGCTCATTGAAGTTTTCGTGGTTTCCACCCTGATTCTTGTGGTTCTTGGACCCATCATCATGTGGATTTCCAACGGAATCGCAGGCGGCATTCAGTGGGTCTACGACCTCTCACCTGCAATTTCCGGTCTGGTCATCGGAGCCTTCTACCAGTGCCTGGTCATCTTCGGTCTGCACTGGGCAGTTATCCCAATTGTTGCTAACGACATCGCATCGCAGGGCCACTCCTACCTGAACGCCATCATCTCAGCAACCATGGTTGCTCAGGGTGCAGGCGCTCTGGCAGTATTCGCCAAGACCCGTAACGAGCAGATGAAGGGCCTCTCCGGTTCCGCTGCCATCGCTGGTTTCTGCGGCATTACCGAACCCGCCATGTACGGCATCAACCTCAAGTACGGTCGCGTTTTCGCGATGGCTTCTGTAGGTGCGGCTGTAGGCGGTTTCATTACCGGCCTGATGCACGTGAACATGTGGGGCTTCACCGGTTCACTCATTGGCTTCTTCAGCTTCGTGAACCCCGATGGTGGTTTCGATCAGTCCTGGACTGGTTTCTGGATTGCTTCCATCGCTACTGTGATTGTTTCCTTCACCCTGGTTTACTTCTTCGGATTCAAGGACGCTGATCTAGACAAGCAGCGCACCGTTGAGAAGAAGCGCCTGGGCAACCGCGAGCCTGTGGCTTAAGGTTTCCGGCCGGCGCCAAATAAATACACAGTTTCAGCAAAAATACATGCTCACGCTTGTACTTTTACTGGAGCTGTGTATTTTTTGGCTCTTTTTCCTGCCGAATTTTCTCCGCGACGTCGCGAATCTGATACATCGTACGGTATGGGTTACGCCAGACGTCGTTCCAATCCACCCGAAAGATACGGTACCCAGATTTGAGCAATTCCCGCTCTCTCAAACGCTCCCCTACGATGATTGCTTCGCGAGGTCCAAACACTTCGTATTTGATATCGCCATCGAATTCGATAATGAGATTCAACTCTTCAACGAAAAAGTCCGTGCGGTACCTGTGCTGATTATGGGTGAACCAATGCTGTTCCTGGTAAGAGAGCTTTAATTGATTCAGAATCAATCGTGTTAACGATTCACCAGCGGATTCCGCACACGCACTCATCGCACGGGCAACTGCATGGACTCTTTCACGGTGAACTCCACGATAGTTAAGCATTGCTTCTCGCAGTATTTCCTGCGGTATTTTGTGTACCCGCAATGCTGAATCAGCTAAAACTACGCCCTCTTCAAAAGAGAGCTGAGTACAGCAATCTATAACGGTAGTCAGCAACGAAGTGAGCTGAGAATTAGATCCATAAAGATTATTCGCTAAAGAGGTGTGTTCTGTGAGAAAAGGATGCTTCACGACATCTTTGCTCGAACCGCGTGAATCCGTTGGACAATAAGTATGGATTTTAGTTGGAACTGTAATGAGAGCCAACGAGTGAAAAACTGCCGCCGACTGATGAGAGAAAACAGGGTTCTTAGCAGTGCGTGAATATGCAATCAGGTGAGCGGCGTATTTTCCCCACGGTGGAAGACTCTGATATTTTTGGGCGTTTATATACAGACCGCGGCGGATATTAAAAAGCTCGCCGTCTCTACGCATCCGGGTTATTTTACTACGCGTGAGGTTGTGCCAACAGTGAAGGTCTTCAATAGTGTTAATCATGGAATGAATCTCAAATAAATCTGCCATACCCATAGTGTGAAGGATGGAAAAATTCTCCGGATTCATCACCATTGAATGTCTGTGGATAACTAGGATGTTTTTCCTTAATCCACAGACGCTGGTACCTGATGATGCTCAATGAAAGAGCTTTCTTCAAAATCTGAGGGTCTGAAGCAAAGCCCCCCCATAGAAAAATACACAGTTTCAGTAAAAATACATGCTCGCGCTTGTACTAATGCTGAAACTGTGTATTTTTTGAAGAACCTTACCAGCGAAGCCTCCTACGTAAGCTTCTGGTCCACCCAATCCTTGGCCGCGGTCGTCGGGTTAGCCTTTTCTTCCCCGGACACCCTGTCATTCAAAGCAATGAGATCTTCGGTTTTGAGCAGGGCAGACACCTCATTGAGCACATCCGCAGCAGCCACCGAAACCTGCTTGGCATTCACCACGGGAACAACCTGCTGAGCCAAGAAATTATTCTTAGGGTCCTCTAGCACCACAAAGTTATTCTTCACAATCGCAGGGTCCGTGGAGAAAAGATCTGCCGTCTGCACCTGATCGTCGATGAGCGCCTGCACGGTCAGCGGGCCACCGCCGTCGTTAATCGGCGAGAATTTAGCCGGCTCAAAACCGTAGTTCTTTTTCAGCCCCGGCAAACCATAGGAACGCTCGGCGAACTCAGGAGGACCACCAAGAGTAATCTCAGAGCTATGCGCGGCAAGGTCTGCAATAGACTTCAGCCCAAACTTCTGCGCAACCTCAGAGGTAACAACCAGTGAGTCCTTATTCTCCGCAGGAGAAGGATCAAGCACCGAAAGCTGATCGGAAAGAGCAGAAGGAAGAGCTTTCATAATCTCTTGGGGAGTCTGCGCCTTGGTCTGCGCATCAAAGTAGAGTAGCAAGTTACCGCTGTAATCAGGCACAACCCCCACGGTTCCTTCCTGCAACGCCCCAATATACGCCTCACGTGCGCCAATGGCGGGGCGGGTTTCTGCCGTCAAACCTCGTTTGTTCAACGCCGCCGCATAAATTTCCGCAATAATCTGAGACTCCGTAAAGTCTGCCGAACCAATGACGACGGTGCTGTCAGTTGAACCGGAGCCGAACGCCGTCTCGCCCGAGAGCCCACACGCCGAAAGCGCAAGGGTTCCAGCACCAATACCTGCCAACCCCAAGAGGTGGCGACGATTTATATTCACAGTCATGGGTTTTCCTATCGGGTTCCAGGAGAAGTCAGGGCGCGCTGAATGAGCGCAAGAAGAGCATCGACGACGAGCGCCAGCACAGCTACTAGCACCACGGCGGCAACCATGCGGGGGTAGTCACGCACAGCAAGACCATCAATGAGATAGCGGCCAAGACCGCCGAGGTTGATATAAGCCATGATGGTGACCGTAGCGATAACCTGCAGCGTAGCGTTACGAAGACCGCCAAAAATCAGAGGTGCGGCGAGAGGCAGTTCCACGCGAGTGAGAATTTGCCACTCGGTCATGCCTTGGGCGCGTGCGGCGTCCACGGTAATAGGATCGACAGCGGCGATACCCGAGTAAACACCCGCCAGGAGCGGGGAAATAGCGAGAATCACCAGGGCGATTACCGGAGCGGTCAGTCCCAGCCCCATCCAGAGGGCAAAGAGGGTGAGCAAACCCAGGGTGGGCAGAGCACGCAGCGCGCCGGTTACACCGACCACAATGTTCTCGCCCTTTCCGGTATGCCCTACCCAAAGCCCGATCGGGATAGCAATCAAAGCAGCAAAGAAAAGAATCAGACCGGAGTAACCCAGGTGTTCTAACAATCGCTGGAAGATACCGCCGGAGTCAGTCCACGCGCCGTCGGCAGTGAACCATGCCCATGTTTTGTCAAAGATGTTCATGCGGTCCTCCAGCGGGTGAGGAAAGAGCCCAGTAGGGCAAGAAGTCGGTCAAGTACCAGCGCCAGCAACACTGTTGCCACGATGCCGGTGATAATTTCTGCAGGGAGGTCGCGGCGAAGGCCATCGGTAAATAGGGTACCTAGCGACTGGATACCAATCACAGCACCTACCGAGACCATCGAAATGTTAGACACCAGCGCCACTCGCAAACCCGCAATCATGACGGGGACGGCGAGCGGTAGCTCCACTGCCCAGAACCGGCGGGTGGGACGGTACCCCATAGCGGTTGCGGCCTCAAGAGTCACCGGAGAAACCGAGTCAAAAGCATCTACCGCCGAGCGCACCATCATAGCGATGACGTAGAGAGTCAGCGCCACGTAGACGTTGAGTAACGAGGTAATCGAGGTACCCAGCACCAACGGCATGAGCACAAAGAGCGCTAGCGAAGGGATGGTGTAGAGCAGCGCCGCCGAGTTAATAACCAGACCGCGGCGTAGCTTGCCTGCGCCGGTGGTGCGCTCGGTGGAACGACCGTCTCTACGGCGTCCCATAGCAAAACGGGCAATAGGAACCGCAATAATAGTGCCAATAATGACCGGGATGATTGACTGCAACAGATGTAGCGCAGTCAACTCCCCCACATGTTGAAGGTTAGATTGGAGCCAATTCACGCCGAGACTCCGTAACGGTTGAGGCGCTCTCGTTCGGTGGCTTCGAGAACGTCGTCAGATTTCAACAACCCCAGAACCTGTCCCTGTTCATTGACAGCCACGCCCCAGCCCGAGGGTGAAGAGAGAACCGAATCAAGGGCATCACGCAGCGTTCCGCCCTCTACGAAGAGCGAACCTCCGGGGATGACGCGGTCGTCAATGCGCCAACCCGCCGGGCGTCCGTCTTCAACGTTGAGTTGCCACTGCTGCCAAGGGGTTTGTTGGGCGTCCAGAGGGTGAATAGGAACGTCTGCGCCAGATGCAAAGGTCAGACGACGCATACCGCGGTCCCGCCCGACGAACGACGCCACGAAATCATCGGCAGGTTCACGCAGAATTTCTTCGGGTGTTCCGAACTGGGCGATACGGCCGCCACGAGCAAAAACAGCAACGTAATCCCCCAGCAGGATTGCTTCGTCCATATCGTGAGTCACGAAGATGATGGTGCGACCCAGCGTACTCTGCAAACGCAACAGCTCTTTCTGAAGATCGGCTCGCACCACGGGGTCAACGGCGGAGAAAGGCTCGTCCATGAGCAGAATCGACGACTCAGATGCCAGCGCACGCGCCACACCCACACGCTGCGCCTGACCGCCCGAAAGCTGGGAGGGGTAACGCTTAGCGAACGACTCATCAAGACCGACGGTATTCAGCAATTCCAACGCCTGGGACTTCGCCTGACGTGCAGAAACACCATTCAGGCGGGGAACCGTGGAGATGTTATCAACGATCGTGCGGTGCGGCATCAAACCCGCCTGTTGCAAAACATAACCCATAGAACGGCGAAGCTCATGGGCAGGACGCGCCGTGTTGTCTTCACCATTGACCAAAATAGTGCCACTGGTGTGCTCGACCATGCGGTTAATCATGCGCAAAGAAGTAGTTTTACCGCAGCCCGATGGACCCACGAAAACAGTAATTTTTCCCTCAGGAATACTCAAATTTAGGTTATCCACGACGGTATTATCACCGTACGTTTTGAAAACCGATTTAAACTCAATCGCGTTGTTGAGAACTGACACGGGGATCCTAACGTTCTGTTCAGTATTGCACTAAGAGTAAAGGGTGAATCTGAGAAGTAAAAGAAAGACGACTTATAAAGAAACAAACTTCATATGAAGTACATTCCCGAACGAGTTGATTGTCCCAGCTCAATCGCCTGGTCAACCGCCTGGGCAACTTTTCCGCTTCTGACCAGCTAGGTTACCGTTTCTAAATCTCCGACGAGCGCGCGGTCTTCTTCGAGTAGCGGTATCGCGCGTCGAACCTTGGCATACACTTTGGCAGAGCCAGCGCCTAGGGGCAGCCCCTCCATAATCTTGTAGAGCAGAAAGATTCCCTGTGCAGACATCAGCAGAAGGATAGCCAGTAGCGAGTCCAGACGCCGCCGACCCCCAATTCGCTTCCTGCTGAGAAACCCCGCAGGAGGCGGCCAATGTACTGCCACGTAGCGGCAGTGATCCCGCACCAGATGGTCTTGCCCTCTTTGAAAAGTTCATAGAATTTGTTTTCGTTCGCCCAAACTTCCACTGTGTTGTTGACGGCAGACATCACCATGGGCGCTACCGGGTGAGTGTCCAAGACGGCAACGGGGCGGCCCGTCTGCAGAATCAAAATCTGGTCTTCGCAAATGGTCTTGAGTGCATCCACAACCTGGTGGAAAGCGTCCCAGTCTCGGGCAGCTTTGCCGATAGAGGCATAGATGACGAAGCCAAAGTGGCGCTCTGGGGTGCATTTTTACACCTCAGAACGCCACTTTTACCGTGCCTTAGAGCTCTACTTCACGGCGTCCTTGATGGTATTAACCACTCCGCGCGCCGCGGTGATTCCGGCGTTGATGTAGAACATTTCATCATCTACCTGAATTGCCTTCTTATCAGCGACGGGCGCCAGGGTTTCCCACAGTGCCTCACCTGTGAGAGTGGAGGCGTCACCGCCCTGCACGCCGTAGAAAAGCCAGTCGCCGTTTGCCTGGTCCAGCTGTTCGGAGCTGATATCCTGCGAGGTCTTAGCGAACTGCTGGGTTTCGGGGCGAGCCAACCCAGCGTCTTCACAGATTGATCCCACGAAAGAGGAAATACCCCAGATACGAATGCGATCTGCGCTCTGGCGCAAGAAGGAGAAAGTAGTGGAATCTTCCACAGAATCCCCCAGCTCCTGAGCAGCTTTCTGATAGTCACCCATCGCCTGCTGAGCGCGGTCGGTATCGCCAATGGCAGCGGCTACTAGCTGAAAATCCTGCTTCCAGTTCACACCGGTTCCCTCGGTTACCACAATCGGGGCGATAGCAGAGAGGGACTCATAAATGGACTCATCATCTTGGGTGTTGTTGAGCAAAATGAGATCAGGTTGAAGATTTGCAATGGCCTCTGTATCGGGAGCGGTGCGCTTGCCTACGGTTTTGATGGCGTCCAGTTCTTTAACCTGATTGGAGTAGGCGTCACGAAGGTATTGGGGCACGACGTCGGCGTCTTTTGCTGTAGTTGCCGCCACAGGTACAACGCCAAGAGCCAGGACGTCATCTAGCTGACCAGTTGCGATAACCACAATTTTCTCTGGTTTTTTATCCAGCTTTGCTTCGCCCCGGAAGTGCTTGACGGTGCGGGGGAATTCTCCCGACGCCGCAGTGGTGCCCATGCCATCTGGAAGGGCAGAGGGGGCGGGAGCTGCCGGGGTATTCTCCGCGGTGGAAGAAGAATTGTTAGAGGAGGCAGAATCGGTGGAGGAACCGCACGCTGTCAAAGCTAGGGAGGCAACTCCACCTAGGAACGCTCCGCCTAGAGTGCGGCGGGACATTGAAGCTGAGGAAATCTTTTCGAACGAATACATAAACATAGGTTAGCCTAGCCTAAGTATATAATTGTAGTTCGGTTTCATTTTTCTCAATTTTTCTTACCAGTGTGGAGGCAGTCCCATTCAACCATGAGTTCTTCACTTTCTGCCCCTCGCACCCGAATTATTCTCACGTTTCTTTTAGGAATAGCCTGCCTACTCCTTCTCACCGTAGTTTCTCTGGCAGTAGGCTCTCGCATGATGAGTTTGCCCCATGCCTGGCAAGGGTTTTGGGCGCACAATCATTCCTCGGACTCATTAGTTGTGTGGAAATTACGACTCCCACGTACACTCGCCGCCCTTCTCGTGGGCATGGCACTGGCAACAGCGGGCGTATTAATGCAGGCCCTCACCCGCAATCCACTGGCAGAACCAGGGCTCTTAGGCATCAACAGCGGGGCGTCACTGGCAGTAGTAACGGGAATCACCACGCTGGGAACCGCCGCTCCCCTTCACCAAATGTGGTTAGCATTAGCCGGTGCGATGGTGGCAACAACCATAGTTTTCCTCCTGGGCATACCACGCTCCTCCACACGGTTTAACCACATATCTCAGTTACTCCTTGCCGGCGTAGCCTTAAACGCGTGCTTGAGCGCGTTGACCGGCATTATCACTATGTTCAACTCCCAGGCGTTCGATTCTTACAGATTTTGGGTAGTAGGGGCATTCGAGGGTCGCCCTCTTGAAGTATCGCTAACCGCCCTGCCGTTCATGGGGGTAGGCATTCTGCTGGCGTTACTAGTTATCCGTCCGTTGGAAGCGCTGGCTTTAGGTGACGACGCCGCCACCGCACTAGGAGCGCCGGTGACCTTAGTTCGAGTAGGTACGCTGGCAGCTATCGCTCTTCTATGCGGGTCGGCAACCGCAGTAGCTGGACCTATATCCTTTATTGGCCTAATGATCCCTCATTTTTTGCGACTTTTAGTAGGAATTCGCCTCTCAGCAATTTTGCCGCTTTCACTGGTTTTTGGACCGCTACTTATGCTGACCGCCGATATCATCGGCCGAGTAATTGCCATTCCTTCGGAAATTGAAGCGGGGATTGTGACCGCATTTATTGGAGCGCCTTTGCTGCTCACTTTGATTATGCGGTTCAATTCCGCCCCTGCACGCCCAAGAAGAAAAGCTCAAAACATCACGCAGACTGGTGGAGAAATCGTATGAGCACGCAATCAGCACTCCTCCCCCGTATGCATCGACGCCGCGCAGTGACCGCCATAGTAATCGGGTTGCTCATCGCCATGCTCGCGCTGACCATCACCGTAGGAACTTTCGAGATTTCGCCACAGGGCGTCTGGCAAGTTCTTACCGGCGGCGGAAATGAAATGGACCGCTACATTGTACTCAACCAACGGCTACCTCGAGTGGTGGCAGCTCTGGCGGTGGGAGCCTCCCTCGGTCTAGCAGGGTCTATATTCCAATCGGTCTCCCGAAACCCTCTTGGTTCACCCGATATCATCGGCTTCACCACCGGTTCAGCCACCGGGGCGCTGGTGGTTTTACTCTTGCACTCCCATGTCAGCGATGCCGCCCCAGGGGCAAACTCTGTACTGGGGGTAGGGGCAGGAGCAATCATGGGAGGATTTTTCACCGCCGCTTTAGTGCTTCTTTTTGCAGGAAAATCAGGTCAAAAATCTATGGGTCAATCACTGATTCTGATTGGTATCGCAATGGGTGCCATGCTCTCAGCTATCAACGATTTCCTGTTGACGCGAGCCGACCTTGATCAAGCAGAATCTGCAAAAACATGGCTGTTTGGCTCTCTTAACGCAATGACGTGGAATGCTTCGCACGCCGCGCTCCTTGGGGTTATTATCGCGATTCCGCTGGTTCTGAGCTTCTCACGCGTAGTACGAGTGCTAGAACTGGGAGATGATTTAGCGGCAGGTTTGGGGCTACCCGTGCGTGCCGCCACCTATTGGCTCATAGGCGGCGCCGTCGTCCTTACGTCCCTCTCTATCGTGATTGCTGGGCCGATTGGGTTTTTGGCATTAATGGCACCTCAATTAGCCCATCGACTCTGGAAAACTCCCGGTGCGGCTCTGTGGCAGTCTGCGCTCATGGGCGCACTTATGTTAGTTATTGCAGATTTCATAGCCGCACGTGCGCTAGCTCCCTTCCAAATTCCCGTAGGGCTCGTCACGGGCGCAATAGGCGGGCTCTACATGCTTTGGTTTATAGTGCGCAACCGCTAACAGTGCCTGTTCGCTCATCAAAAAACACCTAGACATTCTGCGTTACTAAGTGGTCTGATAGTTCCATGAGCACATATGCATTAACAAACGCAAGCACTGGAAAAGTAGAAGAAGAATTTGACTCCATTAAAAGCGAGCAGATTCCAGAAATCATTGAAAACGCCCATGCGGCGTACCTCAAGTGGAGTTCAGCCAGCATGGCAGAGCGCGCCGAGGTTCTTCATAAGTTCGCCGATATTGTCGATCAGAACACCGATGAACTAGCGGACATCATCGGTCGCGAGATGGGTAAGCCCCTCAAGCAGGGCAAGGCAGAGGTCACCAAGGTTGCCAAGACCGCCCGCTGGTTCGCAGATAACGCGCCCGAATTCCTCGAAGACACCGTGCTCCCCGCAGAAGGTGCTGAGAAGACCTACGTTAAGCACGATCCGCTGGGTGTGCTCTTCGGCATCATGCCTTGGAACTTCCCCTACAACCAAATCGCCCGTTTTGCACTGCCTAACCTGATGGTGGGTAACGCTATTTTGATGAAGCAGGCGGCAATTTGTCCCGTCTCATCCCAGCGATTCCAGACCATGCTCGAAGAAGCTGGTCTACCCGTTGGCGCTTACCAGAACCTCTACCTCGATACCTCAGACGCCGAGAAAATCATTGAAGACTTCCGCGTCAAGGGTGTTTCGCTCACTGGTTCTGAAGCAGCCGGTGCATCTGTTGCCGGTCACGCTGCAAAGAACCTCAAGCGTTCGGTGCTCGAACTCGGTGGCAATGACCCCTTCGTAGTTTTGGACACCTCAGATGTGAAAGCTCTTGCCAAGAAGGCTGTTACCTACCGCATCGCTAACGCCGGTCAGGTCTGCACATCCCCCAAGCGCATGATTGTGCTAGAGGATCTCTACGACGATTTCGTTGCCGGCGCCAAGGAAGCACTGGAAAACGTGAAGGTTGGTCCTTACGACGGCGAAGATACCGACATGGGTCCGCTCTCTTCAGAGGGTGCTCGCGACGAAGCCGTGGAGCGTGTCGCTCAGGCAGTCAAGGACGGCGCAACCCTGCATTTCGGCGGCGAGAAGCTCGACCGCGACGGCTGGTTCATGTCACCCGCGCTGCTCACCGACGTCGACCTCAACTCAGACATGGGTTGCAACGAACTCTTCGGACCCGTCGTCATGGTTTTCAAGGCGAAGGACGAAGAGGACGCGCTGCGTATCGCTAACCACAGCGAATACGGCCTGATGTCTTCGGTATGGTCTGAGGACTTAGAGAAGGCTCAGAAGTTCGGTGCGCGCATCAACGCCGGCATGGTGCTGATTAACGCTCACATGGAGTCCGACCCCGCATTCCCCTTCGGCGGTATCAACAAGTCCGGTTACGGTCGCGAGAACGCCCAGTGGGCGCTACGCGAGTTCACCAATGAGCGTATGGTGCGCGTGCACGAGCAGGAGCTATAAGGCTTTAGCGACTGCTGGTCGCGGGTTTCCGCGCTAATTATTCCTCCGCCGTCCTGAGTGAGAACCCAGGACGGCGGAGTTTTTGTGGGTGGGGTGGATCCAGCCTAAAGTAACGGAGGCTCTTAGCTGGTGTAGAAACCAGTATCCTTGGTCAGGTTCCCCTTAGCTGTAGGTACGGTGAGAACATAGCGCCCCAGGCGGTTAAAGGCATCTAAATCAGCCTGGGTGTTATTTGAATCGAAGGGCATACAGTCGGAGAAGAAGCTCATAGCAGCACCTGCTGATTTAGTCAGTTTCAGGCTAACCCCTCCTTTTCCATCAGAAACCATGTACTTTCGGGCGTCCGCTAGAGAGAGGGTCATTTTGTATTCGTACATTTTTACTCCAGCCCAGGCTCCGCCAAACGGTGTAGCTACTGCCCCCGTAGACGTTGGAATCGTCCAGAGCCCCGAATCATTCGCGCCGCGGTACCAGGTACGAATATCGTTCGCGGTATCGAGATTTTCTGGGCGCCAGAAGGTGAGAGTTACGGGGCCGGTCAACTGAGCAGCGGTGAGGTTGGTGATGTCAATCTTTGAGTCACGAACGCAGCTACCAGCGTCGCTGTAGACCGCGTCATCTGTGGCATAAAACTGAAAGCGGTTGCGCCAGGGCCAGGCGCTGGTGGTAGCTCCACAGGCGCCGGTGGCGGAGGTCATTTCGGGTACGGAGCAGGTAGAGGTGTAGTTAGTGGTAGTGCCGCGACCGCTAAACCAAATAACGGAGGAAAGAACCGGGATTGGGCTAGCTGCGTAGGCTGGAATAGCTGCGGAGGCAACCACAGCGGGTGCCGCCCATGCGGCACCTTTCACTAAAGTACGGCGAGTTGTTTTCACTATATTCCCTATATGTTGGAGGCGCGCTGTTTGCTCAGAAACATTCAGCGCGGGGGGGCTTCTAGATTGTCATTATCCGAGCGCATGATGGCTAATCACTTCTCGAATTTATTACGATACTGAACTAGTTGTGAAAGAAATATAGCCAAAAGTACAAAACAATTCGCCGGGTTTAGATAAGTGGTTCATGCAATCTGAATACAGCTCCGCCGTCCTGAGTGAGAACCCAGGACGGCGGAGTTTTGTGCGGTCAATTTCGACGGCTTCGTCTAAGTCTTTGCGCAGACCTTGCAACGCTGCCAGATAAATCACGAAGGTGTACCCGAGGTTTTTCCACACGTAAGTAGCGGTAATCATGAATAGCGCCCAGTGGGGATCGGTGTAGAACTGCGGTGATTCAATGCCGATTCGCCCTAGGAGGTCTTGAATCAGACCGTAACCGGGGTCAAAAACGAATTGAAAAGCTACGCCGATTGCTGCACCTGAGATGACGTAGGGAGCGAAGACGAGCGAGCGCACCAGATTGCGCCCTTTGAGGTTGCGGTCAAGCAACAGGACAAGACCTAGCCCTAGCACCATGGAACCAGCAACTGCTACGAAGGTGAAAATATGAACGCTGGGTGATGCGAATCTTGCGGGGATATTGAATCCCTCAAAACTTATTTACCCTACTCAGTAAACAGAAATCGAACAGCCTACAGAAAAAACCCAGTAAATCACCGAACGTTCGTTAAATAATTTTCCTCAAACTCTATTTTTACCTTCCCCTGTCGGATAGGATTTTCCTCAAACGAATGTGAACCAGCTCATATTCTTCATTTCCAGCACCCTTCAGGAGACCCCATGACAGCCTCCGTCGCCACCGCACCGTCCCACAGAATGTCCACCGAAGAACGTAAAGTTCTCGCAGGAACCCTCGTGGGCACCACCATCGAATGGTACGACTTTTTTATCTACGCCCAAGCAGCAGGTCTCATCCTCGCCACCCATTACTTCAACCCGGCAGGCAACGAATCAGCAGCCCTCGCTCAGATTGTAGCTTGGGCTTCCCTCGGAATTAGCTTCATCTTCCGCCCCCTCGGCGCAATAGTGGCCGGGCATATTGGCGACCGCTACGGACGTCGCATCACGCTGGTTCTCACACTCATTGCTATGGGAGTAGCAACAGTGGGCGTCGGGCTAGTGCCCACCTACCAAAGCATCGGAATCGCCGCGCCCATCCTGGTAGTAGCCCTTCGAATTCTCCAAGGATTCTCCGCCGGAGGCGAATGGGGCGGAGCTGCTCTCATGTCTGTCGAACATGCCCCCATTGGCAAACGAGGTCTTTTTGGCGCCTTCCCACAAATCGGCGTGCCCCTTGGCATGATTTTGGCAACCGCCGTCGTCCTGCTCATCAACCTTACAATTGGCCCCGAAGCTTACCTGGCGTACGGCTGGCGCATTCCTTTCTTGCTATCTATTGTGCTGATTGGTGTGGGTTTTTATATTCGACGCTCGGTAGATGAATCTCCCGTATTTCTTGAAATGCAGGAGCTAAAGTCTGAAGAATCCGCCCCACTCAAAGAACTCTTTCGGACGAACACCAAAGAAGTTATCCTTGCCGCACTCATCTTTATCGCCAATAACGCTGCAGGCTACCTCGTGATTGCCTTCTTCGCAGCCTACGGCGTGAAGGCGCTGGGCATGAGCCGCAATGAAACACTAACGGCATCGCTCATTGGCGGGTTCGGCTGGTTCATCTTTCCCCTCCTCGGCGGTTGGATGTCAGATAAATTCGGCAGAGTACGCACTTTTCAACTGGGTTATATCGCGATGATTATTTGGGCTGTTCCCATGTGGCTCATGATTGATACGGGAAATATCGTTCTCTTCACCCTGGCAATCTTTATCCTCACAATGACGTTGGGGCCTTCATACGGTCCCCAGTCAGCGCTTTACGCTGAGATGTTCCCCGCTCGCGTGCGTTTTTCAGGAATCTCGATTGGTTACGCCATTGGGTCGATTTTTGGCGGCGCATTTGCCCCCATGATCGCCGAGATGCTTCTGACCGAGACAGGAAAATCCTGGTCAATCGGTGCATATATCGCCATCGCCGCCGTTATCTCACTGATAGCTGTCAGCATGGTTCCTCGATCGATTCAGGACATCAATCTTCACCCCGAGAAGGCACGCTAGCAGTTCCCTGCCCCCACAAAGTACACCGTTTCCGCAAAAGTACAAGCTAGAGCATGTATTTTTGCGGAAACGGTGTACTTCTCTTACCCTTGCCCCAAGATATTGACTCACATCACATTTATTTGAGATTATTTATTGAACGACCATTCAGTAAATCAGCGTAGTCACTCGGCGAAAGCATGTGAGCTGCATTCCAACAAAGGAGTTTGGATGAGTACCCCTGAAGCATTCCTCATCGGCGGATCACGCACCCCCGTTGGGCGGTACGGCGGAGCTCTCTCCTCGGTACGACCCGACGATCTTGCAGCGCTCTGCATCAAAGACGTCATCGAGAAAAGCGGACTCGACCCCGCGGTAGTAGACGAAGTCATTCTGGGCAACGCTAACGGTGCCGGTGAAGAAAACCGCAACGTAGCCCGTATGGCGTGGTTACTCAATGATTACCCCGATACCGTTCCCGGCATCACGGTCAACCGCCTGTGCGCTTCAGGCATGTCCGCTATTACCGTGGCAGCACAAATGGTTAAATCCGGCGCAGCAGATATCGTGATTGCAGGCGGCGTGGAATCCATGTCACGCGCCCCCTGGGTGACCGAAAAACCCACCAAAGCATTCGCCAAGCCCGGGGAAACTTTTGACACCTCTATCGGCTGGCGCTTTGTAAACCCCGAATTTAAAAAGCGCGATAAATTCACCTACTCCATGCCTGAAACCGCTGAAGAAGTAGCAAAGCTAGACGGCATCACCCGTGAAGACGCCGACGCCTTCGCCGTCCGCTCACACGAACTAGCATTGGCGGCTATCGAGGCAGGCAGGTTCAAAGATGAAATCGTGCCGGTCACCATTCGAGACCGCAAGGGTAACGAGACCATGGTGGACACCGATGAAGGCCCCCGGCCCGGAACTACCACAGAAGTTCTCGCTAAGCTGCGCCCCGTCGTCGGCGGAGGTTCGGTAGTAACGGCGGGTAATTCGTCGTCGCTCAATGACGGCGCCTCGGCAATCATTGTCGCTTCAGACGCTGCAGTGAAGAGATACGGACTAAAAGCCCGTGCACGATTTGTGGATGGCGCTTCCGCCGGTCTTGCCCCTGAGATTATGGGCTTAGGCCCGGTTCCTGCAACCGAGAAAGTGCTAGAACGCTCCGGCTGGTCAATAGATGACATTGGCGCGGTAGAACTCAACGAAGCCTTTGCCACCCAGTCGCTGGCGTCCATGCGGCGTTTGGGAATTAACCCGGACATCGTGAACCGCGACGGCGGCGCGATTGCTTTGGGTCACCCGCTCGGTTCGTCGGGCTCCCGCCTCTTGATTACCCTCCTTGGTCGCATGGAACGCGAAAACGAAGATAAAGGTCTAGCTACCATGTGCGTTGGTGTGGGTCAGGGCGCGGCAACCCTGGTGGAGCGTGTCTAATGCTCACCACCGACCACTTTCAAGCCTTAACCGTAGACGAGCGCGAAGACCGACTGCTGGTGCGCATGAACCGGCCCGAGGTGCGCAACGCCATCGACGCCGCCATGGTAAGTGAACTACACGAGGTATGCCGCTATCTAGAACGCACTCCTAAAATCATGATTTTGACCGGGTGCGAAGCTAATGGGCGCGGTATTTTTGCCTCCGGCGCCAATATAGCCCAGTTGCGTGAACGTCGTCGAGAAGATGCCCTCCTCGGCGTCAATTCGCAGATTTTTGACCGCATCCATAAGTTGCCCATGCCGGTGATTGCGGCGATTGACGGGTATGCCCTCGGCGGAGGCGCCGAACTTGCCTACGCTGCAGATTTTCGGCTGGGAACCCCTTATATCAAGATGGGTCAGCCCGAAACCGGGCTAGGTATTATTGCCGCAGCCGGCGCACTGTGGCGGCTCAAAGAGCTGGTGGGTGAACCCGTAGCGCTGGAAATTCTCATGGCGGGGCGCATTCTCAACGCCGAGGAAGCGTTGGAACTCAAACTCGTCACCGAAATTCACGATCCGGCAGAGCTACTTGACGCCGCCCACGCATTAGCAGACCGCGTTGGCAAACAGGATCCGCTCGCCGTGCGCATTACCAAGCGCGTGTTCTCGGCACCGCCGTCGGCACATCCTCATATTGACGAGCTTGCCCAGGCAATTCTGTTTGAATCAGAAGCTAAGTTCGATCGCATGCAAGCATTTCTTGACCGCAAAAAGAAGTAGGTAAAACTTATGACTGAAAAGACGGCTCTTCCCTCCAAAGTAGGTGTACTGGGCGGCGGACGCATGGGCGCAGGTATAGCCCATGCCTTCCTCATTTCGGGGTCGCAAGTGACCGTGGTGGAACGCGATGCCCAGTCGGCTCAAGCTGCCCGCGAGCGCGTGGAATCTGATTTAGCAAAGTCTCTGGAACGTGGAAAGATTGATGGAAATCTGGACGTATGGGTAGAAAACCTGGCGGTGACTACTAGCTACTCCGATTTTGCCGGGTGCGAGTTAGTGGTTGAGGCAGTTCCTGAGATATGGGATGTAAAGGTTGAGGCACTCACCGCAGTAGAAGCTGAACTCGGCGAGGAAGCCTGGTTAGCTTCAAATACGTCCTCGCTTTCTATTGACGGGCTGGCAGAGGAACTTCAGCGGCCCGAGTGCTTCTTGGGGCTGCACTTTTTCAACCCGGTTCCAGCATCCAAGCTGGTGGAAGTCGTTCAATCGAAGCATACGGGCGAGGAGCTTCGTGCCCTAGCACCACAGTGGGTTGAGGGTCTCGGCAAGACGCCGGTAGTGGTCAATGATGCCCCGGGCTTCGCGTCGTCCCGACTCGGCGTTGCGATTGCACTTGAGGCTATTCGTATGGTTGAAGAAGGCGTGGCGTCTCCGGCTGATATTGATAACGCGATGGTACTGGGCTACAAGTTCCCTATCGGCCCTCTGGCCCTGACTGACGTTGTGGGGCTGGATGTGCGTCTGGGAATTGCTGAATATTTGGAGTCCCAACTGGGCGAGCGATTCGCCCCTCCCCAGCTGATGCGCGAGATGGTAGAGCGCGGTGAGCTCGGCAGAAAGTCGGGCAAGGGTTTCTACGACTACAGCTAAGGTTTCAGCAGGGTATACGAAAAGGGCGGTTGGATTGAATCATTTCGTTCCAATCGCCCTTTCCCGTTTCTCAGTTAACGAGTTATCAACTTAATATTTTGAAGGTCTTAGAGCAGATCAGCCTCTTTAAGGAGCTTAAGAATCTCGGTATTTTTAAGTTTCTTATCTATCAGTAAATTACTTAGTGCTCCTCCTGGAAGCTTTGTTCGCTCACCGTCAGCAAGGCTATGGGCTGCATCTAGTAAGACTCGAACATCGTAGGTTGAGTTATACACTTCGGGGATTCCTCGTTCTATCCCCAGGAGGGCATATACAGACTCCATAGCAGTTCGCACCGAATACTCGGTAGTGAAGATACAGTCTCGAGTAGCAGATTGGGCGAACTGACCGATAAAGGCGAAATTCTGGGAACCTTCCGGAACTACAGCTGGACGGTCTGTGTGCTTACGCGGCATAAAGAACGAAGTGACATACGGCATCATAACTGGGACGCACTTAGCTCCCGTAGCGGCCAGCTCCTCAATTTCATCAGTAGGAACACCGAGGTGATAGAGCCATTCCTGGACTATTTCCTCCCCGGTGCATTCCTGCAAAGATTTCTTAACATAGTCTCCGGGTACATCGCTAAATAGACCATAGACCCATACAACCACCTGATCCTTAGGCTGTTTTTTGAAATGTGGTTGACGGTTGACTGTCCAGGACATTAACCAGCTTGAATCTTGTGCAGTGACGATTCCACCCGTTACTACACGGCCACTCAGAGGGTTACGGTGAGAAATCTGCTCAATATAACGCGGGATACGCTCATCCAATGTGGTAACGGTAGCAGACTCCCATTTAGTTTCCTCAATATTGGAACAAAAAACTTCTGGTTTACCGAAAGCAGGATCCTTCTTCGCAATTTTTTTCCACAAGTCCCAGGCTGGAGCAGGACCTTCATTGAGTTGTGCCGCAGTATGATGATCGCCCTCATCAGAATTATCTACGAGGGAACCGATAGTTATGAAGAGCAAATCATTGTCGGTAAGGGGAATATTTTCTTCTTTCCCCTCCCGAATTACATGGATAGCCGTGGCGCGCTTAATCCCTTGGGGTCGATTATCCTCAAAATCTATATCTGTAACTTCAGAATCATAGGAAAATTGAACGCCGTGATCTTGCAACCATTTGACGAGAGGTAGGGTCAGCGATTCATACTGGTTATACTTGGTAAACTTAAGGGCAGAGAAATCCGGTAAGCCATCAATGTGGTGAACAAATCGATGCAGATATAGCTTCATCTCAAGAGCAGAATGCCATTCTTCAAAGGCGAACATCGTGCGCCAATACATCCAGAAATTGCTCTTTAGAAATTCATCAGAAAAAACTTCATTGATTCGTACATCTTGAAGCGAATCGGCGTCTCGCAAGAAAAGGCTCATCAATTCTTTCTGCGCCTTTTTGCTGAGGGTAAATTTGCCGTTAGTTGGCCATTCCTTACCCTGTTGGTAAGTAGCGCGGCACAAGGAGTAGTTAGGGTCGTCTTTATTGAGCCAGTAAAACTCATCAAGCACGCTAGCATCTTCGATTTCAAGCGAAGGTACGGATCGAAAGAGATCCCATAGAGTTTCAAAATGATTTTCCATTTCGCGACCGCCGCGTATTACGAACCCTTTGTCAGGTTCTTCAATTCCGTCTAGAGCACCGCCCGCAATCATGGACTTTTCGTAGATGGTGATTTTGGAGCCATCCATATGCCCATCTCTTATAAGGAACCCCGCAACAGCTAAACCTGCTAATCCGCCACCCACAATATGAGCGGTTTTATGGTCGATGTCCTTAGGCTTCCGCGACCTTGCGAAAGCTTCGTAGTTCCCTGCAGTATACTGCACGGTAATCATCTTCTTTCAATCTACTCTTATTTGATTATAAGCTTGATTACTTTAATGATAGTACCCCTTGGAAGCGCAAGAGACAGTAATAGTTGCATATTACGGTTTATGAAAATCGTAAGAAATCTCCACTCTTAGCAACTAAAGTTATTTGATGAAGTTAGTAATTCTCATGGTGCACAGACGTGCACCATCGCCATTGTGAGTAATGACTACTTCGTGGGTAGTGAGGGAACGTCCTAGGTGGATTGCCGAGGATGTCGCCGTCACACTTCCATCTTTCGAAGATTTATGATGCGTGGCGTTCACGTCTACCCCGACTGCAACCTTCCCCATCGAAGAAGCATGGATGACCGCGCCCCAAGAACCTACTGCCTCCCCCAGCGCCAGCATTGCCCCACCATGAAGCAGCCCCAGCGACTGGCGGTTTCCTGCAACCGGCATGGTTGCCACTACACGTGTAGCAGATTCTTCCAGCACTTTTACGCCTAATTTTTCATCTAGCTCACCCAGCGTAATTTTCCAGAGTTCGCGCTGGGTAGATGATTCTTGTGCTTCGTTCATGAAAACCCTTCAGAGGAATAAGTGAGGTGCGTTATAGTAAGAATAATAACTGAACGAACGGTCGGAAAGTTTGTTTTGTTCAATCTTCGGAAGGATACTCATGACTAGCCCCGCGCTCATTCCCAGCTTCGTCAAAGGCAACTGGTGGACGCCGTCCAACCCGCAGAAGCTCTCAGAAATCCAAGATACCTCAACCGAAGAAGTCATCTTCACCGCCAGTACCGAGGGAATCGATACTGCGGGAGCAATCGAGTACGCGCGCATCGCTGGGCAGAAGAATCTGGGTGAGCTCACCATTCACGAGCGCGCTTTGAAGCTCAAAGAGTTGGCTATTTACCTCAACGAGCATAAGCAAGAACTCTACGATATTTCGTTCGCCAGCGGTTCCACCCAGCGCGATCACTATATCGATATTGATGGTGGCATCGGCACCCTCTTCACCTTTTCCTCCAAAGGACGGCGCGAGCTCCCCAACTCGAACGTGATTATTGACGGCGCAACCGAGCCGCTTTCAAAGGACGGTAGCTTTGCCGGTGAGCACATTTACACCCGGCTGCCCGGAGTCGCAGTAGAGATTAATGCCTTTAATTTTCCAGTTTGGGGCATGCTGGAAAAGTTTGCACCGGCGTTTATTGCGGGCATGCCTTCGATTGTGAAACCAGCGACGGCAACCGGTTACGTGACCGAGGCATGTGTACGCCTCATGCTAGAGTCAGGCGTTTTGCCCGAAGGCTCCATTCAGCTCATTTCCGGCTCTGCTCGCGACCTTCTGGATTACCTGGATTACCGAGACCATGTGGCGTTCACAGGCTCCGCTAGCACCGCACAAACCCTGCGCGCCCATCCCAATGTACAAACCAAAGGTGTGCGCTTTACCGCAGAAACCGACTCTCTCAACGCAGCAATTCTTGGTCCCGATGCTGAAGTTGGCACACACGAATTTAATGCTTTCATCAAGTCTGTATTTGTGGAGATTACCGCTAAGGCAGGTCAAAAATGTACGGCAATTCGCCGTGTCATTGTGCCGACGGGTCGCTGTGACGACGTCATCAAGGCGCTGGCAGAAACAATCTCCAGCAAGGTGAAGATAGGGGACCCTCGGACAGAGGGAAGCACCACTGGTGCTTTGGCATCTTTGGAACAAAAGGGCGAAGTGTCCTCCTCAGTTGAAAAACTCACCGCTGCCGGAGGCACTATCGCTTTCCAGAGCGAAGCTCCCAGCGAAGGCGCCTTTTACCCCGTCACAATTTTGACCTTTGATGACCCCCGCAATGAGGCCGTCCATTCGGTTGAAGCATTCGGGCCAGTAACCTCGGTCATTGAATACAGCGACTTTGGAGAGGCTATTGAGCTGGCGAACCTCGGCGAAGGCTCACTAGTAGCTACCGTGTGCACTAACGACCGCGAAATTGCCCAGCAGGCAGTTTTAGGTATCGCTGCTCATCACGGTCGCGTTTTGGTCTTGAATAGGGAAGACGCAAAAACTTCCACCGGACACGGCTCCCCGGTTCCGCATCTAGTGCACGGTGGCCCCGGACGTGCAGGCGGCGGCGAAGAACTTGGCGGTGTGCGCGCTGTCAAGCACTATATGCAACGCACTGCCATTCAAGGTTCCCCCAATATGCTTACCGCCATTACCGGCGTGTGGCATCAAGGAGCTGATGCGCGCACCGTAACGCGCGAATCGGTAGATACCGGCGAAGGCGTCCACCCCTTCCGGAAGTCACTGGCTGAGCTAAAGATTGGTGACCAGTTCGTCTCTCCCCTGCGTAAAGTAACCTTAGAGGACATCACCGCTTTCGCAGATTCCACAGGAGATCAGTTCTACGCCCATACCGATGAAGAGGCCGCCGCCGCCAACCCATTCTTCCCCCGTCGGGTTGCCCACGGTTACCTGCTGGTCTCTTGGGCTGCAGGTCTGTTTGTGGATGCCGCCCCTGGGCCAGTACTTGCAAACTATGGATTAGAGAATCTGCGATTCATCACTCCGGTAACCTACGACGATTCGATTCGAGTCACCCTCACCGCAAAGAAGATTACCCCGCGCGTAACCGATGAATACGGTGAAGTCGCTTGGGACGCCGTACTACATAACCAGAACGACGAAATTGTGGCGACGTACGACGTTCTGACTCTAGTAGAAAAGAAGTAAGCGGCTGCCTCACCCCAAGTTTGTATCAGATTTCGCGCTCTATGCCACGAGGCACCCAGTAAAGAACGCAAAGTTTGATACAAACTGGCCGGGGGGGTATTTCGTGACGATAGGCTACATTGAAAGTGCATTTTCCCAGGAGTTGCCATGGTTCACTATAACGAGTTTGACCAGCCTATTGGCGATGAGGTTTCCGGATGGACGCCGCGCCCACGCCCCGAACGAGTTACGCTCAACGGGCGTTTTTGCACTATTGAACCGCTCTCTACCGAAAAACACGGAGCTGATCTCATCGAAACGCTTTTGCAGCGTTCTGAGAACAGTATCTGGACATACATGGCCGCCGGCCCTTTTGAGACCACAGAAGACTTTATGGAGTTTCTTCGGGTTCAAGAAAGTTCAGCAGATCCCCTGCATTTCACGATTATTGACCACGAACTAGGCAAAGCAGTCGGCACATTCTCGCTCATGCACATGACTCCTGAGCATGGCACTATTGAAGTGGGCTGGGTCATGTATTCACAGCTTCTCAAACGCACTGCAACCGCCACCGAAGCGCAGTATCTCCTCATGAAATACGCCCTAGGCGATTTAGGGTATCGGCGTTATGAATGGAAGTGCGATGCTCTCAACGAGCCTTCCCGACGTGCTGCACGTCGCCTGGGCTTCCGGTTTGAAGGAATTTTCCGCAACGCCCTCATCTACAAGAATCGCTCCCGTGATACCGCCTGGTTCGCTCTCACCGACGAGGATTGGCCGCAT
The DNA here is from genome assembly GCF_001683935.1 of Rothia sp. ND6WE1A. Taxonomy (NCBI): domain Bacteria; kingdom Bacillati; phylum Actinomycetota; class Actinomycetes; order Micrococcales; family Micrococcaceae; genus Rothia; species Rothia sp. ND6WE1A. Next base: position 29,437 of record NZ_LXTU01000050.1, read on the forward strand.
CAAAAGCAAGCCTTCGAAAATTGGTTGCGCCCGGAGAATTTTGATAATCGGGGGCAGCAAAAAGAAGCTCTAGAGCGACCTAGCGAGCTGTAGCTGAAGTAGCCGTCGAATCGGCCATACCATCAAAAGCCATTTGGACAACGGCATCGGCGAGCTTTTCAACGTTCTCCCCGCGTTCTGGGCGATACCAGGTTGCGAGTGAGTTAATCATGCCGAAAATCAGTCGAGCGATAGTTCTGTCTGAAATATCTTGCCGGATTTCTTTTGCCTCCTGTGCCGTTTTGACCAGCGCGGATAACCTGCTGGTAAGCTCCCGACGTCGTTCTAACGCCTCGGTTTCTACCTGCGAGTTACCCCTGAGCCGCAAGAGGAGGGTTACATTATCAAACTGTTCTACCAGCGCATAGACAGTCTGGCGAGTCACGAATTCCACCGCTTCAGCAGGGTTAGAATCCTCTAGGGATTCAGCGGCATCAAAGACTTCTTCAAGGGACACCAGCGCCCGGTTAAGGGCATATTCCAGAATTTCCTCTTTGGACTTTACGTGATGGTAGATTGCCGATTTAGTAATTCCGAGGGCATCTGCCAGCACCCCCATTGAAGTGGCTTCATACCCATATTCATTAAAAGCACGAACGCAGATACTGAGAAGTTCTTCTCTCTCGTAGCCCGGTCTGCCGCGCTTAGTAGAGGCGATATGTGATTGATTAGCCATGAGATCCTCAGAAAATGGTTCGCAATAAAATGAGCTGAGATACCCTGTCGTTGGGGCATCTCAGCTCATTTTATGCTGTCTGGGCGAGAAGAGTCTGATTTATAGCAACGTGAGACTCAACGCGATGTCTTAGCTCTCGGTATTCTTGGGGCGGTGATCGTAAATACGACGAATCTTTCCCATCGAGCGGGGCAGAACATCAGGGTCAAGTACCTCAATACGGCAGGAAGAGCCAATCTTAGTTTTAATGTCATGTTGCAAACGCTTAGCTGCATCCTCAGCCTGTTCGAGAGTGATGTCCTCTCGACGTTCGATGCGAACGGTCATTTCATCCATACGATGGGGGCGAGTAATCTCCAGCGCAAAGTGCGGAGAGAGTTCGGGGTGACGAAGTGCAAGTTCTTCCACCTGAGTGGGGAAGAGATTGACGCCTCGCAAGATAATCATGTCATCGCTTCGACCGGTAATTTTACCCATGCGGCGGTGCCCTGGACGCGCGGTGCCCGGTAGCAAACGAGTGAGGTCATGCGTGCGGTAGCGAATAATGGGTAGTGCCTCTTTGGTAAGCGCCGTGAAAACCAGCTCTCCGGGGTGGCCCAAAGGCATAATCGAATCGTCAAAGGGGTCAATGATTTCGGGGCGGAAGTGGTCTTCCCAAATATGCGAGCCATCCTGCGATTCAAATGATTCGCCTGCCACACCGGGGCCCATTACTTCGGACAGTCCGTAAATATCACAGGCTTTGAGGGTGCCAAAGGTCTGTTCAATTTCGTGACGCATTTCAGCCGTCCACGGTTCTGCACCCAGAATTGCGGTGCGCAGCGAGGTCTCTTTGGGATCCACGCCCAGCTTGCGGAACCCATCTGCAATGGTGAGCAGGTAAGTGGGGGTAGAGAGAATTGCCTGAGGTTCAAAATCTTTAATCATCTGAACCTGCTTTTCGGTTTGCCCGCCGGACATCGGAATGACGGCGCAGCCTAGCCGTTCAGCGCCGTAGTGGGCGCCCAGACCGCCGGTGAACAGGCCGTACCCATAGGCGTTGTGCACCTTATCGCCGGGCTTTATGCCGGAGAAGCGGAAGCAACGAGCCACCAAGGTTGCCCAGGTCTGCAAATCGTTTTCTGTATAAGTCACCACGGTGGGCTGACCGGTGGTACCAGAAGAGGCGTGGATTCGGCGAGTCTCGCTCATCGGTACTGCATTCGCTTTGAAAGGGTACGCCTTACGGAGAAATTCTTTATCGGTGTATGGGAAAATCTTCAGGTCGTCGAGCTCTTTGAAGTCACCAGGATGTACCCCCGCCTCATCGTAGAGCTCTTTATAGGCAGGTACATTTTCATAGGCGTAATGGAGGGTCCAGCGCAGTCGCTCGAACTGGAGCGATTCGATTTGATCACGGCTCATCAGCTCTTCGGGGTCCGGTTGGGAACGGTCTGCGGCGACAGGAGCCACGCTGTAGGGATTTTTTACACTGCAAGAAGTACTACTCTGTACTGTCATTTTTCTTCCTTTGGTTAGTGCAAATGTTTATTTACTGGGCAGTTGGACGGGCGATGGTGCGGGAGCGACCGCGAAATTCTGCGATAGTGCGCCCGTCCTCGCCAGTGACTTTGATGTCGTAGAGACCGCTACGGCCATACTGTTCACGGACCTCTGCGGTGGCTGTTAGTTTTTCGCCTGCTTGCCCTGAGGAGACAAAGTTGATGTCTGCACCCGATGCCACGGTGATGGTTTCAGGGTCACCTTCTGGCTTATTGCAGGCGAGCGCGAAGGCAGTATCAGCAAATGCAAAAATCATGCCACCGTGGGCTATTCCGAAGCCGTTGAGCATTTCTTCACGCAGTCTCATGGTGATGGTTGCGTACCCGTATTCCGCATGAAGAATTTTGATTCCCATCCATTCGGTGGCGGGGTCGTTTTTAAGAATGACGTGAGCTAATGTCATAATTCCCCTCACGATTTACTGACCGAATGTTCGGTCAAACTATGCAGTCACAGCCACTTTGCCACAAATTTTGTGAACTGCGCAACATCTTGACTGAAATTTAGGTACAATCTTATACTGAACGAACGGTCAGTAAATCATGCATCGGTTTCTCATCCCTACCGGCTTCACGCAAGGAAATTCTCATGAACGCACCTCAAGCAGACCATCTGAAAGCAGTATCAGATGCCGCGCTCGGCGAGGACGAGCAGGCAGCCCAAAACTACTTTGACCAGCTCATTAGCGAAGACTCCCGCGTGGAGCCTCGTGACTGGATGCCCGAAGGCTACCGCAAGACCCTCACCCGCCAGGTGTCTCAGCACGCTCACTCTGAAATTATCGGCATGCAACCCGAGGCCAACTGGATTACTCGTGCCCCTTCTCTCAAGCGCAAAGCAATCCTCATGGCAAAGGTTCAAGACGAAGCAGGTCACGGCCTCTACCTCTACTCCGCCGCCGAAACCCTCGGCACCCCCCGCGACGTCCTCAACCAGCAGTTGCTCGATGGCAAGGCAAAATACTCCTCCATCTTCAACTACCCAGCACGCACCTGGGCAGACATTGGTGCCATCGGCTGGCTGGTCGACGGCGCAGCTATCTGCAACCAGGTTCCGCTATGCCGCGCATCCTATGGTCCCTATGGTCGGGCTATGGTTCGTATCTGTAAAGAAGAATCATTCCACCAGCGCCAGGGTTGGGAAATTCTCTATGAGCTCTCCCACGGAACACCCGAGCAGAAGCAGATGGCACAAGACGCCGTCAACCGCTTCTACGGTCCCGCGCTACAGATGTTTGGTCCGCCCGATGAAGACTCCCCCAACTCCAAGCAGTCCATGGCGTGGAACATCAAACGGTTCTCCAACGACGAGTTGCGCCAGCGTTTCGTTGACATGATGGTTCCCCAGGCAGAAGCACTCGGGCTCACCCTGCCTGATCCTGATTTGAAGTGGAACGAAGAACGCGGCCACTACGACTACGGCAAACTCGACTGGAACGAATTCAAGTCCGTCATTTCCGGTCACGGCCCCTGCAACGTCCAGCGTATGCAACGTCGTCGCGCCGCCCACTCCGAAGGTGCCTGGGTTCGCGAAGCCGCCGCAGAATACGCCCGCAAGATGGAAGCCCGCAACGCAGAACTCATTGGAGCATAAACATGTCTGACACCACCCAAAACACCCGCGAATGGCCCCTCTGGGAAGTTTTCGTACGCTCATCCCGCGGGCTCTCCCATGTACACGCTGGATCACTTCATGCGCCCGATGCCACCATGGCTCTGCGCAACGCACGCGACCTCTACACCCGCCGCAACGAAGGAACCAGCGTGTGGGTAGTGCCCTCGGACGCGATCCTCTCTTCTGACCCCGACCATAAAGGCGGGTTTTTCGAATCGGCACAGGGCAAGAGCTTTCGCCACGCAACCTACTACACCAAGAGTGAAGGGGTGAAGCACCTATGAGTTTTGCATCCAACGACTCCGCCACCAAGCAGAGCGCCGGCATCGCCATTACCGCCGAAGAAATCGCCGAACAAGGCATCACAGCGAGCGAAGACGTAGCCCGCTACGCCCTCTACCTCGGCGACGATGCCCTCATGCTCGGCCAACGACTCTCCCACTGGATTTCCCGTGCGCCCGAGCTAGAAGAAGATATCGCGTTGGGCAACATCGCCCTCGATTTGGTCGGACACGCACGATTCTTCCTCACCTACGCAGGAACCGCCTGGGGCAAAACCGAGGACGACCTCGCCTACTTCCGCGACGAAGAAGAATTCCGCTCCTGCCGCCTCGTCGAACAGGAAAACGGTGACTTCGGGCAAACCATCGCCCGTCAACTCATCTTCTCCTACTACCAGCACGAACTCTACTCAAAGCTCGTGGAGTCGCAGGACGAAACCCTGGCAGCCATCGCCGCCAAAGCGCTCAAAGAAGTCCAATACCACCAGGACCACGCCGCCCAGTGGCTACTGCGCTTAGGCATCGGCACCGAAGAATCCCACCGCCGCATCCAAGAAGGGCTCTACTACATGTGGCCCTACATCGACGAGCTCTTTCACGACGACGACGTCACCGCCGCTCTACCCGGCATCGCCGTCCAACCCTCCAGCTTGCGCGAAAACTTCGACCGCCGCATCGCTGAGATTATCTCCGAAGCAACCCTCGAACTACCCCAGGTAGATCAAGCCTGGGGAGGGGACCGCTCCGGCGAATTCTCCGAAGCCCGCGGGCATATTCTCGCGGAAATGCAGGTTCTGGCGCGGCAGTTCCCCGGAGCCACCTGGTAAAAACACCTTTTCTCATAATCAGCCCTTACAGGCCAAGGAGGTGACCCATGAAATTCGGGTTCGATGACATGCAGCGCGAAATGCTCAAAGACATGCCTGAGCAGAAGTTTCAGCGTCTCAGCGCTGAAGAACTCGCCGAGCAGGCTCCGCCTGCCCCCAAGGGTTCTGATATTGCCATGTGGCAGGTCGCCTCCACGGTCTGTGATCCGGAAATTCCCGTATTGACCGTAGCTGACCTAGGGGTTCTTCGAACGGTAGAAAATGTGAACGGCATCCCCGTCGTCACGATTACACCCACCTATTCAGGATGCCCTGCAATGGAAACTATCACTGCTGACCTGCGCACAGCGTTTGTAGAGGCAGGCTACCCGGAACCGCGCGTCGATCTGGTGCTCACCCCGGCGTGGAGCACCGACTGGATGAGCGAGATTGGCAAACAGAAACTGGACGAATACGGCATCGCCCCGCCCACCGGCAAAGCAGCCGCCGGCCCGGTAAGTGTGGGGTTAGCCGTCAAATGCCCTCGCTGCCACTCTCTCAAGACTCAAGAGATGACCCGGTTCGGTTCCACCTCTTGTAAAGCTCTGTACCAGTGCAAAAACTGCAAAGAACCCTTTGACTACTTCAAAGTTCATTAGATTTTTAGACACAGACCCACGAGATTCAAGGTTTAATCATGACTGAAGCAACAACAAACCGCCGTCGCGCGACCTTCAACACCTTGAAGGTCAAACAGGTTCGCAAACTCACCGCCGATTCGGTAGAGGTAGTCTTTGAGGTCCCCACTGATCTCGTGGATGACTACAACTACGTGCCGGGACAGTACGTTGCTCTCCGCGCAACTATCGATGGGCAAGAAGTTCGCCGCTCTTACTCCATCTGTTCTGAACCTATCCCCGGTGAAGTTCATGTCGCTATCAAAAAAGACTTCGGCGGCCTGTTCTCTACCTGGGCGAATACAGAGCTTAAAGAGGATGACGAAATTGACGTCATGAACCCCCAGGGTGCTTTCGTTTCCAAAAAGAACATCACCTCCATGAACAACCCGGACGAGGTAGCAAAGGACGCTGTCGCTGAAGGCAACCTTAACCTGGTGGCCTTCGCCGCCGGCTCGGGCATTACCCCCATCATGTCGATTGCACGGTCAGTTTTGCGCCAGTCTGCCGATTCCACTTTCGATTTGGTCTATGCCAACAAGTCGGCCATGGACGTCATGTTTGCCGAAGAAATTGGCGACCTCAAAGACAAGTACCCGCAGCGCTTTGCCGTCCACCATGTGCTCTCTCGTGAACAGCGTGTTTCCCCGCTCATGAGCGGTCGTATTGACGAAGAAAAACTCAATGAGCTTCTTGATCGGGTTATCCGCACCGAGGCCACCGATGAGTGGTTCCTGTGTGGCCCCTTCGAGCTGGTTCAGCTGTGCCGCGACACCCTCAAGGAACGCGGTGTCGCTGAAGACGACGTCCGCTTCGAACTCTTTACCACCGGTAAGCCTGAACGCCCTGCTGGTCAGCAAGGGCGCGCAATCGAGGTTGATCCCAGTGGGAACAATTTCGTTATCTCCTTCAACCTAGACGGCACCTCATCCCGGGTTGAGTCCCCCGCCTCTGCCTATGAGACGCTCCTCAACGCGGCTCTGCGTGTACGCTCAGATGTCCCCTTTGCCTGCGCCGGTGGAGTGTGCGGAACCTGCCGTGCCAAGGTGATTGAGGGCGATACCGAAATGGATGAAAACTATGCACTAGAGAAGGAAGAAGTCGACGCCGGCTACGTGCTGACCTGCCAGACCCGCCCGTGCTCTGAAAACGTCAAGATCGATTTTGACGCCTAGTCTGTTAGAGAGAACCTCATGATTGAACTATCTATTAATCAGGGCGTAGCTGAGATCGTTTTGAACGCCCCTCAGAAGATGAATGCTCTCAACGAAGAAGCTCTTGCTGAGTTATCGGCCGCTTACGATGAGGCGGCTCAGGCGGGAGTGCGCGCACTTATTATTCGTGGAGAGGGTCGTGGTTTCTGTGCCGGTCGAGATATCGCTGGTCTGACGCCTTCCACTGATGATGCTTACGCCTACCTTGCAGAAAAAGTTACCCCACTGTTGAAGAAGATGGCAGCTTTCCCTGCTCCTACTTTTGCAGCGGTGCAGGGGCCTTGCTTGGGCGTGGGGCTGGGCTTGGCCATTGCAACTGACGTAGTTTATGTTGCCGAAAATGCAAAGATTGGCTCGCCTTTTGCGAACCTTGGGGCAACCCTCGACTCGGGTGGTCACTCGCTGTTTGTAGAGCGGCTGGGCACGCATCGCACGCTCGATTTGATTTACACTGCCGACCTCATCAGCGGTGAAGAGGCGGTGCGGGCGGGGCTTTTCTCGCGGTCTGTGCCCGCCGACGAGTTGCTAGACTTCACGCGCGCGACGGCGTCCCGCGTGGCGTCCGGGGCAACGGGCGCGTTTAGGGCATCCAAGGAGCTCGTGCAGAGGATTCGCGACGAGCGTTTAGGCTTGTGGGAGTCCGTTGAGTTGGAGAATAAGGCACAGGGGGCGCTATGCTCTTCGGAGGATTACGCCGAAGGATTTGCCGCGTTCACGGAGAAGCGTAAGCCCGAGTTCAAGGGGCGGTAGCAGAAGTTACTCGTCCTCGAATTGTGGTCAAACTAAAACAACCCAGCGTAGTTGCTGGGTTGATTTAGTTTATTTAGATTCGCAAAGAATCATTAGCAGCGGTTGACGCCACCTGATGCTGAAGAATCACAAAGATATTTACTGGGCTGGTACATAGTCAGGGTCTTGCTGATCCCATTCACGGTATAAGTAATGTAAGCAGTTCGATCCACATAGATGGTGCGTTCTGTATTTGCTGACTGCAGAACGTTAGCGTAAGAAACATAGAACTGAGGTGTATTCAGAGTAGGCAAATCTAGGCAGCCGGTAGTTGCATTTTTAGTGAGCTGCGCGGTGGCAAGCTTAGGATCGCCGATGAACTGGAACTGCCAAGCTTTTGCAGTAACAGTTGATCCATTAAGTTTAGCGAAACTGTGATTTACCCAGTTAGAAGTAACGGCAGCTTTTGACGTGCCTGAGGTAAACGTTGAGCTAGCAGGACGAGCAGCAAGGCTGCTAAGCGGAGTAGTAGTACCTTTGTAAGAGCAACCCGTTATCGTGCTGTAGCTTGTAGTACAGGTTCCCGCAGTTTTAGTAGAAGCATGTGAATTACCAGGATCATAAACACCTGGTCCATGACTACCGGATGAACCATCGGGGTTAGTGATTCCATCATCACGACTCTGAATCCAGTACTCAAAGCGAATATCGGTGATTACAGCCCCTACCGGCAATTGGCTAGCTGATATTTGAGCGCTGATACTCAAGCTTTGAGTAGTGGTGGCGGTAGTTTTGGGGTTTGTGGGTACAACTCCCCAATCGTAGTTCATGTATCCGCCACCTGCGATAGTGGGGTTACATTGAGAAGCTGCGTAAGCAGGAATAGCTGAAGATGCGATAACAACGGGGGTAGCCCACGCAGCGCCTTTAACAAGGCGACGTCGTGAAATCTGTGACATGAAATTTTCCCTAATTTGCGAACGGGGGTGGTATTGGGTTATACCGTTTTCCACTCTAGGTAAGGGAATTACCTCTTACAATGTGCAAAAGAATCCATATATGTCGCTTTTGGGATAAGAAATATTTATCTGTCGTTTTTCAAATGTGAAATATCCAACTGTTGTTTAAAATTTTAGAGTTCAGCCGCGCTCATTTCTTTATTGAGCTTGCCCCTAACTCAGACGGGCTCGCGGTGCAACCGCTACAGGTACTCGCTCACACCTATACTGAACGCATGAAACCTGCACCCGCACCCGTCCCGTCAGCCTTTTCTTCCGCAACTCGCCTCGCCGTCGTTGGTGACAGCATCGCCTACGGTCGCTCCGACCCCTCAGGGGGGTGGGCTCAGCATCTTGCCGCCGCGCACATCAGTCGCGACGAACTCAACAACCGCTTCTACAACCTTGCTATCCCCGGCAGAACTCTAGCGGGAATGCATGCCTACGCTCCTGCTGAAGTTGCCACGCGCAAAGTAGACACCGTCATCATCAGCGCGGGAATCAATGACCTCGCAGGCGTCGATGGCACACCCGCCACTGCCGAAGAACTCCTAGAGCACCTCAAGAATCTCTGCAATCAGCTAGAGACCGACCGTCGCACCGTCATCCTTTTGACTCCTCTCTGGCTCGACCACATCGCTGCCCGCCAACAGATGGGCTTCAACGTGGTCCCCGCCCAGGTGAAAAAGTACCGCAATCTCCTCGTGACCTGGGCTGACGAAACCCAGCACACAGTTATTGACCTCTATCCGGTTCTAGAAAACAGACCGGAGAGATTCACCGACGGAGTCCACCCTGATTCTGAAGGTCACCGCCTTATCTGGGAAAGTATGATTGCCGCCAACGACTAACTAGCCAGCTGATCCCTTAACCTGGAGGTAACCTAGAAGGAAAGAGATCGTCAAGCGAAGGAGACGAGCATGCCGGCGAGTATTGCCATTGTGGGAGTTGGGCCGCGCGGAGTTTCGGTCATCGACCGAATCGGTGCGTTGGTATCTGAACAGTTCAGAGCCGAGCAACAGCTTAACCTTCACTTGATTGACGATTCTCAGCTAGGCGCTGGTCGTATCTGGAACACGTCGCAGACTAGAACCTTATGCATGAACACACTGGCAGGAGCTGTAACGCTCTTTACCGAACCGAATTCTACGGTGACGGCGCCGGTGCGGTCAGGCCCTACCATGTTTGAGTGGATTCAGCTCACCCTGGGCAATGAAATCGAAGAACAACCCACTCGTCGTGAAAAAACTGCCCTGTTCAAGAAGCATCCCCAAGAACCGCTCCCTGATTTTGAAGAAGAAATGCGCGCTACCGTGCCGCATTCGAACCCCTCACGCGCACTCTACGGCGAGTACATTAACTGGTGCTATCGTGTAGCGCTGGCGGAGCTTCCAGAGAACGTCGTGGTGACCGAGCATCGCGCAAAAGCGGTGGGGGTGACGGCGTCCTCCGACGATGCTTTCGACATCATCGAGCTCTCCGACGGCACCATCTGCCGTGCCGATTCAACCATTATTGCTAGTGGCTGGACTATTCCCGCGCTCAACCCCCAGGAGCAGGAGTTCGCAGCGGCGGAAGCAATATGGGTTCGCCCCAATTCCCCTGCCGAACAGGATTTTTCGGTGCTCCCCGCAGGCGAGGACGTGCTGGTGCGCGGTTTGGGCATGAGCTTCTACGACCTCATGGCACTGGTGACTATTGATCGAGGTGGCTGCTTTGTTGACGATCCCACCACCCGCTCGGGCATGCGCTATGAGGCGTCGGGACAAGAACCGCATCTTCTTGTATCATCAGGGCGCGGCTATCCCTTCCTGCCCAAGTCAGATTACGGTTCACTACCACCGAAGCCAGTAAATCACCGGCTCATGGCAACCATCGAGAAGCTCAAAGATGCAGAACGTATCGATTTCGGCATCGAGGTTCGCCCCGCTATCATCAAGGACGCCTACGAGGCTTACTACTGCAAACTTGCCAAGCTTCAGCCCGAAGCCATTACCGCGTCCATCGAAGAAATCCTGGACATCATCAAAAAAGCTACCCCCGAATCCATTGCCGAAGACATGGCAGATGTTGTGCCCAACCCCGAAAACCGCTTCAATATTGAGCGATGGCGCCAGCCGCTAGCCGGGGTGGAAGGAAGCATCGAGGAAGTAACCGAGCATATCGCCCAGTATGTTGAACAGGATATTGCGGACGCCGCAGCAGGGCACGATAACGCCTTCAAAGCGGGCATGTGGTCGGTGTCCTCTGCTCGTACGCCTGCTTCAATCTTGGGGTCGATGGGCCGCTACACTTGGGAGTCCCGCCAAACCGATTACAAGAACTTCGATGCTCTAGGTCAGATGGTAGGCTCAGGGCCGCCGCTGTTCCGTTGTCGCCAGCTTTTGGCGGTGATTGATGCGGGGATTGTTCAGTTCATTGGCCAGCGCCCCAAGGTTCGGGTTGACGGAGATGAATTTGTTGCGATGTCGCCCTCCACCCAGCAGGAAATTCGCACTAAGTATCTTGCCGATGCTTTTTTGCATTACCCCGACATTCGCCACGTGGCGGAGCCTATCTATGCTTCGCTCTCTCAGCGGGTGCGACCGTTCTGCGAGGTAGATGAAGAGGGCCGCAAGATTGAAACTGCCTCCCCGGAGGTACACCCGGTAACTCGCGCCGTTATTAACCCGGACGGTTCGCAGGACCCTCGCGTGCACGTCATCGGCATACCGACCTTCGCGCAGATGGCTGATACGACTATTTCTCCTCTGCCTGGAACGGATGCGCTAATGCTTCAGGAAACTGATAAAGCGGCGGTTCACGCGGTCCAGGTGGCGTTTGGCTCCTAAGGTAAATCTTTAGGCTTTTGAGCCGGCGCCGTCGTAGTACGAAGCACCGAAGGTACGTACTGCCGTGTAGTAGGTCTGTGCTACCCCGCGGCAGGTGCTACGCATCAGCCCTGCCGAATATGCCCGCTCGCATTCGCGTAAAAGCGATGCCAAAAAGACGTTGTCGCAGTCTAAACGATTGGTGGTACTACCGACGGAATAGCGGATGTCATGGGTATCGCAGGTGGGCTTGAAAGACGTGACTAGTGTAAACACACCTCTCTCCCTGAAGCACTCACCGCCTGCGAAAAACTTTCTGCGCGAGTATGGAGATAATCCAACCCAGCAGACCGCCGATGATGAGCAACCCACCGCCGAGTATCATCCACCCGGGGCCAAAGTTCACTCCGATGGGCTCGAAAAACGCCACGTCGATTCATATCCACAGAAATCCGCCGAGAATCAGCACGATTCCGCGGGCCACAGACCCCAATGATAATTTGTGTTTACGCAGGTGTTCCATGGCCTTCACCCTAACCGTTATCTATGCTTACCGTCGTTGCGCGAAAGTTCCAGGAGCTGCCGCAGAATAACGGCGCTAGCCGACGGATCCTCCGTGTAGTCTCGTAAGGCATTGTCGCCGTGAACTGACTTGTGCAACCGTTCCATCCGCTGATCGAGCTGGTCTGCAACCACTGCCGCGTTGAACAGTTCTTCGGTCAGATGCTCGGGAACCTCGCGGTCGTACTTATAAAAGATTTTATGTTCCAACGCCGCCCAAAAATCCATGGCGATAGTACGGATCTGCAGTTCTACCGGGATTTTCTTAGCGCCGGTAGAGAGAAAAATGGGGATTCGCACAATCACGTGCAAGCTCTTATACCCATTCTTTTTGGGGTGTTTGATGTAGTCCTTGACTTCAACCACTTCAATGTCGTCCTGAGAAGTCAGCGCGCTCATCACACGGTAGCAGTCACCAATGAAACTGCAGGTAATGCGCACTCCAGCGACGTCATAGATATTGTTCGCCACCGATTCTGAACTCATTTTCACGCCCTTACGTACCAGCTTTTGTGCTAGTGATTCAGGGGTTTTTACGCGGGACGAAACGTGCTCAATCGGGTTGTAGCGGTAAAGGTGAGTGAATTCCTGGCGCAGAATTTCCACCTTGGTGAGCACCTCGTTAATAGCAAACTGGTACTCCATGAGCATACGAGAAAAGTCCTGCCCAAATTCACGCATGGTGGCGATGGCGGGCAGAATGGTTTTCTCGAAGTCCTCCGCTGAATGGCTCTGCGGTTCCACGATTTATGCCTTGTACCAAGTGTCAAAAATTGTGACGGGCGTGGTGCGTTTGTGCCGACTGCGCAGAAATTTTCCTTCGAGATTTTCGGCGGCTTCGGCAGGGATTTCTTTCCCTTCGAGGTAGTCGTCAATCTGATCGTAGGTGATGCCCAATTCGTCCTCGTCGGTGCGCAGGGGCTTACCGTCGAGTAGGTCGGCGGTAGGAACTTTCTTCCACAGGCGCTCCTCGGCACCGAGAACCTTCAGCAGTTCGCGGTTCTGGCGCTTATTCAACCCATAGAGGGGCAGGATGTCTGCACCGCCATCGCCAAATTTGGTAAAGAATCCGGTGACCGATTCTGCGGCGTGGTCGGTTCCAATCACCAGTAAGTTCTTCTCCCCCGCCAGCGCGTATTGAGCAATCATGCGAGCGCGCGCCTTGACATTGCCCTTGTTGAAGTCTGCGATGGGGCACCCCACGGCGTCTTGGAATGCCGTTTCGAAACCGTCTACGGCTGGTGCAACGTTATAGGTTACCGTCTGATCAGGTTGGATGAAGCGTAGCGCAGCTTGGGCGTCGTCCTCGTCTTTTTGCACCTGATAGGGCAGTCGGACGGCGATGAATTCAGCGGTGATGCCTTCGTCGGCAAGCTGTTCGACGGCGAGCTGGCACAGGCGGCCAGCGAGAGTGGAATCGAGTCCGCCAGAGATGCCCAGAACAAAGCCGTTAGTGTGCGTGATTTTGAGGTAGTCGCAGAGAAATTGCACGCGTTTGCGTACTTCTTCTGCGGGGTCAATGGTGGGGTGTACGCCCAGTTCGTCAATGATTTTTACCTGTAATTCACGCATGTGTTTATTCTACTCCGCGATATTCTAAGCCCCGGGAGAAAGTTACTGGTATCCGCTGAGAGGATGCCAAGAAGCCGCGCCCAACATACGGACGCGGCTTCTTCAGTGAGACGAACTTCGTTTATTTTACGTAAGTGACGCCGGTCTTACGCTTATTCGTAGGAATGTAGGCATAGGGGCCCAAACCGTTATCGCCAAAGCTGTAATCAACCGATGAGGTAGCTCCTGAATAGTTAATCTTTACGGTAGGGGAAAGGGTGCCTCCGCGGCGGCCTTCAACGTTGTCAATGAATGACTGCACTAGGCCACCTGGCTGAATGTAGTGCGAGTACGCCTGGAACTGGCGTGGATTCTGCCCCGGTTGAGGATCTTCAGGTCGAGCCGAAGGCAAGTTAAGATCTGTAGGAGAGCCCAGCACCAAACCTGACTTGTTGAGGGGTTCAAAATCCGAGCGGATTCCCTTGCCCACAAAGCCATACACACCGTCTGGTCCGCGAAGACCAGCTGCGTAAGTGTACTGGTGAGAGATGGTGAATAGGTAATAGTTACCATTTTCGATGAGCATTTGAGGACGCTCAGTCTGGTCATTGACTCCGTATGCAGTAAGAATTGGGGGCAACATCTTCCACTCAGTGAGTTTCTTATCCGTTGCAACCGCAAGACCAATGTTTCCTCGTTGCCAGAAGACACCCTGGGCATTCACCTCGTCCACTGATTCAGCATAAGGATCATCTTCACGGTAGCCGAGATCCGCCTCTGTGATTAGAGTTTCGGGGCTCCCAGGTACGCCCGCACCGGTTCCCTCAAACACCATGAAAGTCTTACCTGGGTATGCAGGATCTTCGAAAGTGAAAGGGTCTCGGAACGAGAAGTAGGGGTTCTGTTCTTTGGTCTGGTACCATTTTCCATCCGGTTCAAGAATGGTCTTGTGCTCACCAAACTTAGAGAAGGTCACGCCGTCTTTAGTTGCCTTGATCTGACCTTCGACGGTACCAATAACTGCAGGCTTAGCCGCGGTACCGGGACGTGGTGTTCCGAAAGTAGTTGCGGTATAGAAAACGCGAACCTTGTTACCCTGCATCAATCGAGTTGAGCCCGACCACTCAGTAGTGGAAATCGAGGTGTTGTCAGGGAACAAGTATCCACCATAGGTCCACTGCGTGTCTGGTTCAGCGTTGGAATGGCGGTAGAAGTAGCCGATGCGTGCGTGCTGGTGACGATCATCGAATCCAATGCTGCGTGGTGCCACCAAGCTGAAGATAACGTCCCAGCCTTTGTAGGACATCTGATTTGCACGCGCATCGGTGAGCGACCAAGTATCCCACACCCAGACTTCTTCGTTCATGACGGGGAAGTCCACAGGAATTTCAGGCATAGTTACAGACTCGGGCATAGAGTTTTCACCGGCTGCCACGGTGGTATCGTTTTGAGTAACCATAATCTGACGGGCATCAGCTCGCGTCCAGCGCATATGGAAGTCTGAAGCGATAGGGTCATACGCTTTTTGGGTATGAATGGTGGGCAACGGTTCGGCTTCTGCAGCATTCGCTAGTGTTCGACCAGAAAGAGTGACGGTGGCACCGGCTGTAACACCAGTTGCCAGTAGGATGCGTCCTAGAGAACGCCGGCTCATTGAATAGTTACCTAAATTAGAAATGCTGCTCACAGGGATGCTCCTCATGTGTGTAAATGAGTTCATTTCTTTGAATGAACTAGTTAACACGCTAGCAAGTACTTATCGCTTTATTGAGAACATTTCTTAAGTAGGCTTATTAGTTAAGATTTGAATATTTTTATTCATCCACCCCCCTAACTAGCATCTGATTAGGGGTTATATCCGGCATTATGTGGATAAATTTATGATACTTGTAGGTACTTTAAGGGACGAATTGCTACGGACCATTTATGTCCTGCTCATCTCTTTATCCTCCAAACGACCCAGCAAATCCCGCACATGCCGGTCGATATCGTCGCGTAGCAGATCCATGCGTTCTTCGCCCTCAATACCGCGCGTGGAGGGCTCGTCGGGGTTCCAGCGTTCTACTTTGGCGGCGTTCTCTGGCGAGAGAGTACCCAGGTCTGCTCCACCGACGACGACGATGCGGTCGGCTTCTGCGAGTAGTTCGGGCGACATGGGTTTTGAGTAACCGCTACTCATATCGGCACCAATTTTTGCGAGGGAAGTGGCGGCTTCAGCATTCACAGATTTGCCTTCTTTAGCTTTCACTCCAGCGGAGGTAGAGCGGATTGCCCCCTCAGAACGCAAGTCCATGAGCGCCGCAGCCATCTGGGACTTTCCGCGATTGCTGTTACATACAAAGAGAATGGTGGGCTGATTAGTCATCGTTCTATCTTTCAAAAGTAGGTGCGTTGTTAAAAAGTTTAGGTCCCAACCAGCGCAGAACATAGACCAAAGCAATCAGTACAGGAACCTCAATAAGTGGCCCAATAGTACCTGCCAATGCTTGCCCCGAATGCGCACCAAATGTACCGATGCATACCGCTATGGCAAGTTCAAAATTATTACCGGCGGCGGTAAACGCCACGGTGGTTGATTGGGCGTATCCCATATGGAGTGCTCGGCTCGTAAGAAGCCCCAGGAAGAACATCAACACGAAATAAGCTAGAAGTGGTAGTGCCACGCGTGCCACTGCCGAGGGTTGTTCCACTATTCGCGCTCCTTGAAGGGCAAAGAGCAACACAATGGTGTATAGCAAGCCGATAAGAGCGAGTGGGGAAATTTTTGGTAGGTATTTTTGCTCGTACCAGGTACGCGATTTGAAGTGTTCACCCAGCACCCGGGATAGGAAGCCTAGGAGCAGGGGTATGCCCAAGAAGACCAGTACGGAACTAACAATTGCCCAGAAAGAGAACTCAGCGGACGTCGTGGGTAAGCCCAGCCAGCTAGGAAGTATTTGCAAATAAAACCAGCCGAGTACTCCGAACATAATTACTTGAAACAAAGAATTAATTGCAACTAGGGTGGCGGCGGCATCACGGTCCCCACAGGCTAAATCGTTCCAAATCAGCACCATGGCGATGCAGCGAGCAAGGCCCACAATGATTAAACCGGTACGAAATTCAGGAAGATCTGGGACAAAGATCCATGCCAGCGCGAACATGAGCGCCGGTCCCAAAATCCAATTCAGTACCACAGAAACAATCATGAGGCGTTGATCGGCAAGTAGCTGGGCGCTCTTGTCATAGCGAACTTTTGCCAGGGGCGGATACATCATCACGAGTAAACCGATGGCAATGGGTACAGATACTTGGCCGACTTTCCATGCTTCCAACGCGTTACTCAGACCGGGAACAAGGTTGCTCAGCAACAATCCTGCCGCCATCGCTAGAAGAATCCAGAGAGCCAGCCAGCGGTCCAAAAAACTCAGACGCGAGGACGGCGGGGTTGCAGGTGGGTTCTCAACGGGTGTACGTAGGGGGTTTGGCACAAGCTTCCTTAATATATCGAAGATTATCAATATATAAAGAATATTTCGAATTTGAGGCATCTGTCAAGGTATCGTAGATGCATGGATTTGAATCTGCCTCTTGCCGAAGTTTCTGTCACTTCAGATTGTTGCTCCCTAGCCACCGAAGTGCTTTCTACGCACGATGCTCTGCGCTACGCCGAAATTTTCAAGCTCCTAGGCGACGCCGGCCGCCTCCGTATCCTCTCACTCATCGCCCGCGAAGGATGCGCACCTATCACCACTACCGATCTAGTGAGCGAACTTGACCTTTCGCAGCCCACTATCAGCCATCACCTTAAAAAGCTGACCGAAGCGGGACTACTCACCCGCCAACAATCCGGTCGCAAAGCGTACTACACGATAGTTCCCAATCTTTTTGCCCAGCTACGCACCGTGTTAGAGCTTGGATAGCCCTCCTCCGGCAGGGGGATATTTTATGTAATTTCAAAAGTTTTAATGAAGTCGCAGCGGTGTCCTCTATACAGTAGAAGAAACACTCACCCGCTGAATCAAGGACGGCAATGTCTCAATATCCCGATAACCCCAACAACGACTTCAACAACCAAAACCCCCAGCAGCCATCTGGCTACCCCCAACAGCAGCCGCACCAGCAGTACGGTCAGCAATACGGCAACCAGCAGGGTTTTCAACAAGGCTTCCAACAACCTCATGATTTTGATGCCTACGGCAACCCCATTGCCCCCGATGCCAAAACGATGTCACTGCTTTCCCACCTGTCATCGCTCATTCTGAACATCGTCACCGCCAGCACACTGAGCTTTCTTGGGCCCCTCGTCTTCTGGTTCATTTTCAAAGACAAACCCGGTCATAAGTTCACCGCAGCGAACTCAGCACGCGCATTCAACTTCAATTTCACCCTCTGGCTGGCGAACCTCGTCGGATGGGCAATCCTGATTTTCACACTCACTCTAGGCGCTCCCATTTCCCTGTTGATTTGGGGCGCAACGACCGTCCTCATGTTTATTTTCCACATCATCGGCGCAGTTCGTGCTAACCGTGGCGAGGTTTACGACTACCCCATGCAGATTAGAATCCTCAAAGACTAAAATGAGTTCAAAAAGTTTGGTCAATTTTTAGGCGTTTTGGGCTTCAAAACGATTCAAAATTGACCAAAGTTCAGAACTCTCGCATGAAAAACCCGCGGCCCCGAAGACGATTCGGGGCCGCGGGTTTCTTGCCAGTGAAATATTTAGCTCAACTTAGTGCTGAACATTCTTGTCATAACGATAGATGAACGCAGCCATCGCATCGCGGTGAATAGGAGAAACCGGGCGGAACGTGCCGTCGTCCCAACCGTTGGTCACACCGACCGACGCCAGCCAAGAAACTTCTTTATAGAACTGGCTGTTGACGGGGACGTCGGAGAATCGTGCCTTGCTCGGTGCGGTGTACTCCGGTGAGCCAGCCATGCGGTAGAAGAACGCCGCCATGGCATCACGGTTCACGTCATCTTGCGGACGGAACGTACCGTCGGCAAAGCCGGTGGTGATTCCCTGTTCCTTCATCCACGCGATTTCTTTGTAGAACGGGTGGGTGGTAGGAACATCCTTGAAAGGAGAAACAGCCGGCGCGGTGTAAGCAGGTGAACCAGCTAGGCGGTAGAAGAACGCCGCCATGGCTCCACGTTGAACATTCTCCTGGGGGCGGAACGTACCATCGGGGTATCCGGTAGTAATTCCCTTGGTAGCCAACCAGGCGATTTCGTTGTAGAACGGGTAGTCCGCAGGTACATCGGTGAAGCGCGGGTTGGTGACCGGCTTGGTGGGCTGAGAAGGAGTAGCTGCCGCTAGTTCAACAACCTGAGCCCTGCCGCCGTCTTCACCCTTCTTGATTCCAGCAAGATCGCCGGTACCGTTGTGCATATGCAGGAACAGCGCAGCAGCGTCCTTGGAGGAGTCACGGTGAATCTTGAGCTTGGTAGCCGCTGAATCCTTATACAGGACGTCGGTGGCAGGCTCAGCGCCGTCAAACCAGACAGCGGGTTTGAGGGGGTTGTACTTGATCCAGTCAGTAGAGTCGGTTGCGCCTTCCACATACCAAGAGTAAGTGTCTACCTTGTAGCTGACCTTATCCGCGTTATCAGCGGTGATACCCAAGTCAGCAAGCAACACCGGCAGCACCATGGTGTTGGAGTCCATGAGGTTGGTATCGATATCTCCCAGCGCACCATTGATGGGTTGCATAGATAGCACGGTAGGTTCACCGTTGACGAATCCACGCAGAACCGCCAAAGGCATATCGAAGCCCTCCACACGGTCTACGGTGAGGAAAAAGTCGGGGCGCTGGTTGGCGTCGACGTCAATAGAAACCTCGGTGGCATAAGCCCAGCTCAACACATCCCAGTTAGCCCAGGTGGAGATGCCGAAGCCGAGCATGGCATCAGAAGTATCTTTCCCTGCGGCAGCAAGTATCGGTGCGTCAGAGCTTGCACCAACATACTGCAAGTCAATTTGCTGCAGTGAAGGGATGGGTAGCGAGGTGCTCTTCATGCGATCACTCTTAGCACCCAGTTCAAAAGCACCGAGCATACCGGTATAACCGCCCTGGTTGAGTTCGGTTCCGCTGAGAGTTACCGGCGCGGTAGTACCGTTCTTTGCCAGTTCAGCGGCATCAACCTTGGCGCTCATATCGGAAACAGGCTTAGGCGCAATCTGCACAGGAACTCGCAGTTCGGTTTTAGCCTCAGTCAGCTTGATGCGTCCAGATTCCTGAGCGATAAACTGGCGGGCCTGATTCAGCTGTATAAGCTCCAGGGCGGGGTCTGCAGTCTTTTGAAGGGCCGAAGGGTCAACGGTGGCGGTAACGGTAAATTCAGCCTTCTTACCGACTCCCACAGAAACCATGGGGTCAACGGTAATGCTCACACCGGGCATCATGACCGACGAATCGTAGGAAAGATTATAGGTGTGCGCCGCTGAATCGAAGTTATCCACGGTGAACTTGCGCTTGAGCACGAGCTGAGGATCGCCAGGCTTTGCTTCTACAACGCCGAAGGAGTCAGAAACCTCATTGGGGTTATCGGTGTTGTACACCAAAACATTGGTATTAACAGCAGCCTGCGCATCAATACGACCGGTACCCACACGGTCCACAGCATAGGTTGCACCATCTGCAGTTTTAACGTCGCGGGTTGCGGTATTCATAATCGCTGCCTTGATATTGGCAGGTGAGTAGTTCTGATGCGCCTGCAAAACCAGAGCGGCAACGCCAGCTACGTGAGGGGTAGACATGGAGGTACCGGTCATTACGGTTCCTCCGTTGCCCTTGCCTACACCAGCGGACATGATGTTCGTGCCGGGGGCAGCGACGTCGGGCTTAACAAAGCCGTTGGAGCCGTGCTGACCGCGAGCGGATGACGAATTGAGGGTATCCAAAGCGTTAGTGGGCTTGGAGACTGATTCAATCCATTCGTTCCTCAAGGTAATGTCGAAAGTTCCACCGTTTTCGGTCGCTTTGCGAACCTTGGCGGAGTCTTCGGCGTTGAGGCGAGTACCGGGGATGGTCTCATTACCGGCAATGCCGCCGTCTTCCATCATCACGTTAGAGGTAAGGACGACGCCCTTGCCGCCCGCTGCTTCAATGTTGTCGAAACGCTTTTTGGAACCGCAGGGGAAGGATCCGGGGCCGTCATACCAGTCAATCAGAACCCATTTGCCGCCGAAATCAGTGCCAGCGGGGAATACTTCACAGGCGTACTTGTTTTCTTCAGGAGCCGCCACCACAGTACCCGAAAGCTGTTTGTCTGATGCTGCCGCGTAGTTGAAGTCGCGGGAATAATCACCGGTGACCCTACCCTTGATGGATTCAGGAGCGGTAATCTCTGCCTGGTCAACAAAGTAGTTTGAGCCAATCGAGTTAGCCACGGTTAGAGCCGAGACAGTATTCGCCGGGTTACCCAGGTTGGAGTAAGTATCTCCCACACCGCCGTAGCCGTTGGCGTTACCTGCAGCGATAACCGAGAGAATGCCCTGACGGTTCAGCGCGTTGACAATGTCATTTTCAGGGTCATCAATCGGTCCGAAATCAGAACCCAGCGAAAGGTTCACGATGTTCGCGCGGTCTGAAAAATCGCCGTCGCCATTAGGATCCAGCGTGCGGTCTAGTGCTTCGCCGGTCACATTGGTGGTGCCTTCGCAGCCGAAGACGCGCATGCTGATGAGCTCTGCTTGCGGTGCCGAACCGGGGCCGATCTTCATTTTCTTGACGTCTTCAGCAGAGAGCTTGGTGTAATCGCCACGGAATGTTTTTCCGTTTTCGTCCACACCAAAACCTGCAGCAGAACCAGCCACGTGCGTACCGTGACCACCTTCGCGACAATCAAGGGGGTTAGAGTCAGGCTGAGGAATCTCGCTACCGAACTCGCCGCCTGCGTCATAATTATCGCCAGCGAAATCGTAGCCACCTACAAATTTAGCGGGGTCATAAAGGCCTGATTCCTTGGAAGGAATATCAGTAGAAGACTTGGCTTTTTCGTAACCTTCTTGAGTGCCGGGGCCACCAAAATCAGCGTGCGTGTAATCCAAGCCAGAATCCACCACAGCGATGCGAACACCCTTGCCGGTTTTACCCGCATTGGTCCAGCTGGCAAGAGCAGCGGTATCAACATCGGTAGCAGCGTTAAAGCGTTCTTTAGGTACGATCCGCGAAATTTTGACGACGTCCGAGCGCTTCGCCAGATTACGCAATGCCTCGGCGTCGGCAGTCAGTGCCACACCGCGCAATGCATTATGGGCAGTGTAAAGAACCTGCCCGTTGGTCTCCGAAGCAACTGAAGCAGCCTTACCCTCAACATCTGCCTGAACAGCTTTAACCGCAGCCACAGCCTTAACCGGATCCTGCTGCCCAGTGCGCACGCCCGATGGCTGAGTCGCCTCAAAGGCACCGGGGCCCTTGAACTGGACGAACGAAGAAACAGTGCCTTCTGCATTGCGCATTGACGCTGTCAGCGTTTTATCGCGATGCGCCGACGAGCCCTGATACATATCAGGGTCAGTCGCAGCATACACAGGTGCGCCCAGCGAAAAAGCTAGCGCAATACCGAGCGAGCTAGCCAAAACAGCCTTGCCCGCCCGGTGCGAAAAATAATGAAATTTTGTCATATAGGGTTCCTTGTACAGTGTGAAAACCGTGGAGTGTGTAACCACAGAACCCTCTAGAAATGCGAGTGCTCTAACGATTTCTGGGGGAGAAATCAGAATAAGGATTTGCTTCCAAAGGGAGGAATTAGCTTTGTGTCGCCAGAACGCTCCAGCTCAAACATTGCTCGCTTCGCTTCACAAAACTCGCAAGTCGTGTTCGACGGCACACGCTATACCCCAGCCTTGAGATAAGCCCTAAGTCCGGCATTCACACCCCATCAAAAATGTATCTGACTAGTGTAAATACCGACTTTCATGCCACATACTACGTTTTACTGGGGCAATGCGTGAAACTATTACACCCCACAATCCCCAAAAATGTGTCTTGAGACACAACTAATTTCTAATATTTCCGCTTATTACCGGTGTTACTGCGTAAATCGACTGCCAGGGTTGCCCGGCCAGCCCGGCGCAGGAGTACACAGAAGCAATCAGTCAAACGAGCCATTCGAGAACCAATAAGTTTTGGCGCCGTCCAATATTTTGAATAGCACTGTGCCACACCTAACCAGACAGAGTATCCTTGAACTTGGTGTTTTTTGCCTAAATTAGCCAAAACCCACCGCACCTCCGTGAAATCCGGCGGGTGTACGCGCTCATAAGGAGTAAATTTTCATGCCAGCGATTGTGATTGTCGGAGCCCAGTGGGGCGACGAAGGAAAAGGAAAAGCAACTGACCTCCTCGGCGGTCGAGTTGACTACGTCGTCAAACCTAACGGTGGCAACAACGCCGGTCACACCGTCGTCGTGAACGGTCAGAAGTTCGAGCTCAAGCTGCTTCCCGCTGGCATCCTCTCCCCTAACGCCGTTCCCGTTATTGGCAACGGCGTAGTAGTAAACCCCGAGGCCCTCTTTGAAGAAATTGACGGCTTGGAAGCGCGCGGGGCGGATACCTCAAAACTTAAAATTTCAGCAAATGCTCACCTGGTGGCCCCTTACCACCAGACCATGGATAAGGTCACCGAACGCTTTCTCGGCAAGCGCGCCATCGGCACCACCGGGCGGGGTATCGGCCCCACTTACCAGGACAAGGTAGCGCGTCTGGGTATTCGTGTTCAGGACATTCTGGATGAATCCATCCTGCGCCAAAAAGTCGAAGGTTCACTGCGCCAAAAGAACGAACTTTTGGTGAAGGTCTACAACCGCCGCCACGTTGAAGTAGAAGAAATCGTTGAATACTTCATGGGCTTCGCCGAGCGTCTCAAGCCCATGATTGTTGAATCAACCCAGCTTCTCAACAACGCGCTGGACGAGGGTAAAACCTTGTTGATGGAGGGTGGTCAGGCGACCTTCCTCGACGTCGACCACGGCACTTACCCCTTCGTGACGTCGTCGAACCCGACGGCAGGTGGAGCATCCGTTGGCTCAGGCGTTGGTCCGACCCGTATTTCGCGTGTAATCGGTATTCAGAAGGCGTACACCACCCGCGTGGGTGCTGGCCCCTTCCCTACTGAGCTCTTTGACGAGATGGGCGATTTTCTGCAGAAGACAGGTGGCGAGTTCGGTGTGAATACCGGGCGTCCGCGCCGTTGCGGTTGGTACGACGCCGTGCTGGCGCGCCAGGCTGTACGCATCAACGGTTTTACCGATTTGTTCATTACCAAGCTGGACGTCCTCACCGGGTTAGAGAAAATTCCCGTGTGCGTTGCTTACGATGTGGACGGGGTGCGTCAGGACGAAATGCCCATGACTCAGACCGAGTTCCACCACGCCAAGCCTATCTTTGAGTACTTTGACGGGTGGACCGAGGACATCACCGAAGCAAAGTCGCTGGACGATTTGCCTCAGAACGCGCGTCTCTACGTGGAGAAGCTCGAGGAGCTGTCCGGTTGCCGTATTTCAGCAATCGGTGTGGGTCCCGGTCGTGAGCAGACCATCGTGGTACGCGACCTGATCGAAGACTAGACGCGGCGTCCCGGCGTCCCGGCGTCCCGGACAAAAATGTGCCTCAAAGGCAAAATTTATACACCCTAGGGTTCATAAATTTTGCTTTTGAGGCACAAAACTTTTTAAGGACAGAAAGACGACGGCGCCGCCGGCGAATAGCTACTTGTTGGTGCGGAAGGTAACAAGCAGGCTCATCGCCGGACCGATAATCGGTACCAGCAACGAAATAATCAGCAGGAAGATTTTGTGTTCGGGAGCGAGCCATTTGTCGAACCCCACCCGAAAAATTACCGCAAGCAAAAGGACCACATGGATAATTCCGACCACAGTGATGAAGAGTTCCCAGCCCGTAGGTAGTAGAGGATTCATAGTTTCAGTCTAGCCAAAACTATGGGCTAGGTCCGCCCCCCCTTACCCCTTCCTTCGGATAGGTCAGGTAAAATCACCCGAAGAGCTCATCATGTCACTACTTTGGGGGGGAATTTTCACTTGCCACGCATCCTCGTTCTCGCAGATCTAGGCAGAGAAAATTACCATGTAGGCGACGAAGCTATGGGCATCACCGCAGCCACCCAGCTCGTTGACCGCGGTTTTGAGGTCCATATAGGAACCACGAACCTAAAACACTCTGAACACAATATTGGGGTGGCTCACGGCTATATCCACACCCTAGAATTTCCCAGCTCCCCTGCCGAACGAGAACAATATCTAGAAGAAGTCCGCCAACACCTTCTAGGGCAACCAGCCCGCCCTGAAATAGAAGAATTCACCCAGGCGATGGCTGAAATAGATGGCATTCTCATTGCTGGCGGCGGAAACATGAATTCAACCTACGGGTGGTTACTTTACGAGCGAGCCGCCTATGGGCTCATTGCTCAAACCTTCGACATCCCCCTCGTTATCTCTGGTCAGTCCCTTGGCCCTGTGCTCACAGATAAAGACTCCGAGATTCTTCAGGAGTTACTTTCGGCATCCCGCCTGGTAGGCGTAAGGGAGATTAGCTCCTACCAGTGGACTCAAGACCATAATGTTCCTGCTCATCACATGATTGATGACGCCACTTTCTACGTCTCCGAACACAGGCAGCTACCCGGAGAAACAGTCCCGCACCTCCCCGATCAATATATTTGCGCTACCTTCGTGGGGTTAGATAACGAGCAGATTCAGCATGTGGCGAAGGCACTCGATGAAGCCTATAAGGTCCATCATCTTCGTACGGTTTTTGTTCCCCACAAGGGCACCCCTGGCAGGAAAGATGAAGACTACCTCGTCCATGCGGCTATCGCCCGTCAGATGAATTCAAAACCAATCGTGCTCCCCATCCTCCATGCTGATGCGGCTGTTTCGATTCACCGCAACGCTTATGTTGCGATAGCTAACAGATACCACCCCGGCGTATTTTCTCTCTCATCAGGCGTCCCATTTATAGGGCTGATTCCAGATGCCTTTACCGATATGCGCCTGAGAGGAATGATGTCCCACTACGGGGCGGAGAACTACACGATCCCTCTCGATTCCGCCGATGCTACCGTCTATTCCTCTGCGCTGGACGAAATAATTCGCTGGCACGACGACATTTCGTCGACCCTTTTTCAGCGAACCTCTCAGCTACGTTCTTTCTCTGAAGCATGGTGGAACGCCGTAGAACAAGCCCTGACAGGTTCTGCCGACCTACAAAACAAACTGCCAGCCCTCGCGCCAGCTGTTTCTTTGACGCCGCAGAGCTGGGCCCCCGTTACTGCGGAACAGCGGAATCGCATCTACCGCCGTTCTTTAGAAATCGCACAAGGCTACGCCGACCAAGACCGCGAGCAGTCATGGGAAAGGGACTATCAGAACCGCCGCGACAGGATGGAGCCCATCAGCGATGAAATCCGCCGGGCGGTCAAACAGAACCTCACCGATGCTCCCTTGGCGAGCGTCGTCATACCTACCCTCAACGCCGCCGACGTCATAGGGCACCAGCTAGAATGCCTGAGCCGTCAGGTAAGCGCCCCCGCTTTTGAAGTCATCATCAGCGATAACGGAAGTACCGATGCGCTGGGTGCAGTAGTTGATGGATTCAGGGATCGGCTCAATGTGCGTATAGTCGATTCCTCAGAAATTCAGAACGTCTCCTACGCCCGCAACGTAGGTATCGAGGAGGCGCAAACCGACTTTATTCTTATTTGCGATGCCGACGATTTCGTCTGTGAAGATTGGGTTCGCTCGCTCTACACCACACTCAAGAATCACCCGAATTCTTACGTGCTGGGTCAATACCTCAATGTTGCAGATACCGGGGACTTATCCCTAGAAAACCCTGAAATCTACCAGCTCTTTACCCAGCCCAAATGGCAAAATCTCTTTATCCAGGAACCCAATCCCCACGAAAAAATTGAGGTTCATTTCTTTGTGGGTGGAGCATCTTTCGGTGCCAGAAAACATGATCTCCTTGCGCTGGGAGGATTCGATTCATCCTATAAACGTGGCAGCGACGACTGGGACTTTTGGGCACGAGCCCGCAAAGCGGGTATGCAACAGGTTGAATCCTACGGCGCCGCCGTCCTTTATCGAATTTCGCAGTCTCCCCGCAAGCAATTCCGCAGAAATTATTTCTACGCTCTCAACGATGTACTCGTAACAGTGCGCTACCCCGAACAGGTGCAGAGGGACATTTCCCTGCTCAAACAGGGGTTTGTGTTAGCAAAAACGCCTTACCGGCTCTTCAAATACAAGGACGCGCAGAGTCGCCTCAAGACTTTTTCTGAAGGAGGGTACGCACTAGGGGCGGTGGCTGGTTTCTTGAAATACAAGCTCCTCCGCCAAGTCCCTACACCCCTTCTGATGAAGCGCAGTTCATAACCATGCTGCACCAGAGATAAAAACAATTACTGAAGAAGTAATTTTATTTTTCTCTTCGCTGTGCCAACCGCTGTAGTTTAGTGCTGATGGTACGAGCTCGCCCCCGTACGCTTAGCGCCCGTTCAACTCGTTCTAAGCGCGCAGCTTGTTCGCGTTGGGTAGCTTCGATTCGTTCTAACCGATTCAGGACGTCGAGGAGCAACTCGTGGCTGTGGTGAACCGCTTCCTGGACCTCATTCGCCAAGTGCGCGTTGTAAAGATAAGGAGCCAGATGCCCGCCTTGGGCGAGGTGCTCCCGAACCGCGTCGCTTCGTACTCGCGCGTCAAAGAATTTGTGTTCTTGCGCCGCCGCGTACACGCTATTGGAGTCGGTTCCAGTAGCGTTCAAACGCTTGGACCAGTGGGCAAGGTTCTCGTGAAGAAACAGAACCTTATGTTTGGAAGCAACGCGCACGTTGAACTCCCAGTCACCGACCACCGGTAGGGTTTCGTTGTAGTAGCCGATTTCATCGAGCAGACGGCGGCGGTAAAGAATGCCAATCGGTACTGCGCGGTTAATGCGGAAGAAATCAACCACGTTCATGCCCTGTAGGTTTTCCCAGAAGGGGCGTGATTCTACGAATTCGAAGCCCGATTCGGTGATTTTTTCGAAGTATTCGTCGGTGCGCACGACTACCATGACGTCGTCGTTCTCTTCCAGCGCCGCCACAGTTTTTTCGAGGAAGGTGGGTTCCCAGAGGTCGTCGTCGTCATGGATTGCAATGAATTCCGATGCGCAGGCGCGAATGCCAACATTAGAAGCGGCTTCCATTCCTCGACTAATCTCGTGGTGGATAACCTGAACGTTTGAAAGCGCAGAGGCCTCAATCAGACGGTCGACGGTAGCAGTGTCCCCGCCGTCATTGACCACCACGGTATGTACTCGCGCGAAAGTCTGCTCGGCAATGTTCGCCAGGGCGCGTTCTAGAAACCGCGGACGGTCTTTAGTGCGAACGATAACTGCTACAGAATCTTGCATGTTCTTCTTCCCGGGGTCAGTTGAGATTTCTTTAAAACTCTATCGTGAAAGAGGAAGGTCTACTTGGGTGAGTGGTGTCGGAATTCGCGAGCATCGCGGGCGCCCATCACGGCAACAGAGACCGCCATTAGTCCTGCCCAGATCCACCATGCGCCGGGGAAACCACCGGCTTGTGCTAGCGTGCCTAACGCTAGCCCGCCCAAGCCAGTGCCCAAATCGAAGTTCGCGTTCCATGCCACAGAAGCGCGGGCGTTATGCGCCGGGCCGGCGTCGTTGAGCGCGCGGACCATCGTCACCGACTGCAAAAAGCCGTAGCCCGCACCGACCAATAGCACGCCAAGCAGAAGCAGTATGGATCGTGTGTTGCCCTCGGCGCCAGCGGCGGAAAACCCAATAAGGACGGCGCCCACCGCAGAAAGAGCCAGAACCGGGGTCATGAGCACTCGGGTACCGAAACGATCCGATAGGGAACCGCCCCAAAAGCGTGTGGGTGCGGCAGTAATCGTCAGAACAAGGAGGGCAATCGAGGCGACGAGCGCGGAGGGGGCAATATCTATAGCGAACGTCATGAACGCCCCGCCCGCTGCGGTAATCAGGGTCAGAGTGAGCAGAGCAGGCCAGATAATACGCAAAACTGAACCGGCACCTGCCCCCTGCTGGGATGCAGAGGCGGGGGCTTGCGCCGTCCGAGCGTCCACCAATTTACCCAGATGCCAGGCGAAGGGCGCGCCCAAAACCGCAATCAAACCCAGGCACAACACCGGGCGAAACCCCAGTACCTCAATGAGCCAAGGAGCAAGAGGAGTAAGAATCATCTGCGGAACGGCAGCAGCTAGACCGTAAAGCCCAACTGCCTGCCCGCGTCGTTCGGCAGGGATTAAAAGAGACAGTGCCATAGAGCCACACACCGTCACGATACCGAAGCCCACGCCGCGCAAAGCCGAGCTGACTAGTGCTAACGGAAGGTCAGGGGAAATCGCTTGAAGGGGCGAACCCAACCCCATGAAAAGCGTTCCAGCCACCAGAGTCTTTTGCCAACCAAACCGAGCAAGAGCCGGGCGAACCGCGAAAAGTTGCGTAGCAACAGTTACCGCCATCAGCGCCGCCGTCACAGTTCCTGCGCCCATCGCTCCGGCACCACCGGAAGCTACCCATGCAGGGGACGCCGGCAACAGCAACGAAAGGCTCGAAATAACCGCCGCGAAGGTAGCGATAATAGAGATCATGCCCGGCATCTGAATAACTTTTTGCTGCACACGCTCTCCTTACGAAACCTTCATAGACACCGGCGCGGCACCGCCCCCATAAATTCTGCGGAATGTGCGCACATCACCGCACCAGATTACCAGTCGCCCATAGCACGCGGGTTAATATTAACCTCATGCCGATTCTTGTAAACACGCTCAACTATCATGACGGTTCCTCCACTGAATCAAAAACTTTGGACGAAACGTATGCCGCTCTCAAAGAGCGCAACGACGTTAACGCATTTGTAGGTATTAGCGACCCTACAAATGACGATATGCACGCTCTCACTTCCCATTTCGGCATGAATGAGTTAGCAGTAGAAGATTCCACCGAAGGTCACCAGCGGGCTAAACTTGACCGCTACGGTCATACTTATTTCCTGGTGCTAAGACCTGCAGTGTATTTAGACAAAGAGGAAGAAATTCACTTTGGCGAGATTCACCTTTTCATGGGTGAAAATTTCATGGTGGCTATCGTGAAAGATTATCTGCGTAAAGAGTCAAATGTTAAAACGTTATTGGAAGATATCGCCTCCAAGATGGAGAACCTTAAGACCCCGTGGGATATGGTTCACGCCGCTCTTGATTCGGTAGTAGACCGTTATTTCCCTGTAGTTGAAGGGCTGGAGAATGATAGTGACGAGATTGAGGACGCCCTTTTCTCTCCTATGCCCACCGATACCGCCGGCGTCTCCCAGCGTATTTACGCGCTACTCAACGAGATTTCCGATTTTAAGCGCGCTTGTAAACCGCTGCTTGGGATGCTCGATACTCTAATGGAGCGGATTCGCGCGACGGCTGATACTGATAACCCTGAAGATAAGCAAGAAGCTATTCATGATGTGCGTCAGTTCCGAGATGTTAAGGACCACGCGATTCAAATTAATGATCGTATTGATGACTTACGGAGCACTTTGCAGAACGCTCTTGAAGTGAACAGCATTCTGGTGGCCGAGCAGCAAAATGACGACATGAAACGCATTTCAGCGTGGGCTGCGATTTTGGTAGCACCGACGATTATCGGATCCATCTACGGCATGAATTTCGAAAATATGCCTGAACTACAATGGCCGTGGGGGTATCCCGCTTCGCTTTTGTTGATGGTGGCGGTGTCTACAATCCTCTACCTAGTATTTAAAAGAAAAAACTGGATGTAGCGAAGCGTGTGAGAGACGCGGCTTGCCGAAGATACGGCATCGACCGACTAACCTCTAGTACCCCAGCTTCGCGTTTTTCAGGACAGGCACTGCTTGCTCGGCCTTTTCGATGATATCGAGATCCAAACGAACCACTTTGAGGTCTTCGCCTTCGCCTAGTTCAATGAGGGGTTGCCCGAAAGGATCTGCCACCACGCTAAGGCCAACTCCGGTGGGTGCTTCCGTTTCGACGTCGGGGCCACCGACTACGGGGTTCGCTTGATCGACGCCGACTACGAAGCAGTTGGAATCCAGTGCACGAGCGCGGGTGAGAACCTGCCACTGTTGTTTTTTGGTGGGTCCGGCTGCCCAGGAGGTGGGCACGACGATAACTTGTGCACCGGCGCGGGAGAGTTCTGCGAAGAGTTTGGGGAATCGGATGTCGTAGCAGATGGCAACGCCAACCGTTACGTTTCCTACTTTGAAGGTACAGAGTTCTTCGCCGGCTTCGACGGTGTCTGATTCGGAGTAGCCGAAGGCATCGTAGAGGTGCATTTTGGCGTAGGAGTCGCGTGTGCCGTTGGGGCTGTAGATTCCAGCGACGTTGCGAACTCGCTCCCCCGCTGGTTCGAATTCGCCTACCACGATGGTGATGTCATGCTCGTGGGCGAGATTTGCCAGGCTTTTTTGCCAGTGGTCAGAGTGCTCGGACGCGGCGCTGAAGATGTCGGTGCCGAATGCGGACATGGTCGCCTCAGGAAATACCACCAGGTCAGCCTGCTTCTGGGCGCTCTCGCGCACGAAGTCGGTGACTTTTTGCAGGTTAGCGGCGACGTCTTCACCGCTGCCGATTTGAGCGAGTGCGATTTTCATGGGGTCCTCCTCGGTTGCTTAGTTAGAAATCTACAGGATGCCGGCGGGGGTTGTGCCTGAAACGCTCAAATTTAGTACACAAAAAGCGTTGAATGCTCATCTTGTTCGGTGAGCATTCAACCCTTTGAGTGTACTTTTGGGTCAGCTTGCCGGGCAGCCACGCGGCGACATACTGTGCCGGACATCCTTCTTCTCTAAAACAATCCGTTTGCACTAGATAGCGCACGAGGTACCAGAACATTTCCCAGTACTGTGTGCGCTATCTGGTACAAACCTAATCCAGCAAAAACCGAAGGACACTATGCCCCAGGAGCGACATACGGCGATGGTCCTGCAAGTGTGCGGAGAGGTTTCTCGAAGTTACAAAGCTTCATGAAGCGCACATACATTACGCATAGACAGACGCATAGATTTTTGAAGAGGTCTATAAAAGAATCCCCGTTGGATGAGGCTTGGAGTCTGCGAAAGTTGCAAGTTCTTCTTACCTCCGGGTTTAATATCGCGGCTTCTAGGCGGCGTTGCCGCATTCCATCATTTTCCTCTACCGCTACTTCACGATGGAAACAACTACTGAGGATTCGCACGTATTCTTGTTGGGCTTCATACATCTTGAAATTTTTACTCATTCCTGACCGTAGGAATGGCGGGAGTACAAGAAGCATTAGGATAACGACTAGAAGTACAAGGAAAACAAATAATGAAATCTGCTGATAAAAAGCCATCCAGCTGATTTCTAAGAGCATGAGTGGTCCAAAAATATACAGTGTGAAGTTCAGGAGAGCAAACAATCCTTCGAGAAAAAGCGAAGGTCCAAAATACGGCATATGAGTTATCCTCTGTTTCATCACTGCAGCGTAGGGAACCTTAAGAAGATTCTTCTGAATCTCGCTCTGATAAGGAGTTTCTTTCAGGACTTCTTTCTCCCATCGGGCAGCGTCTGCCGCATAGTTGTAATCCTCTAATAGATGTTCTACTAGTACTTCAGAGTCGTCAGAGCTCTTAGCCTGGTGGTAAATATTTGCCGAGATTTCGAGCCGCTTTAAAGCCGGAGGTGTTGCCTCGTTTGTGTTTTCAATAGTTCGGCGTGAAATCCACATAGAGACAACAGCAGATATGAGAACGGTAAAAAGCGGGTTGAACAGGCTAGTAAAATTCTTGAATGCCTCTGAGCTCAGGAGGTCTTGCATAACGTGGTCCTTTCAAAATACGAGCTCATCGTATAAATAGGCACTGACAAGATAAGCCATCTTTACGAACTACCTTGTAATATTTCGCTTATCGGTTATGACCCGGCAGCGACCGCTCCTCAAAGTCACCGAATTCTCTCGGTATGTTCTACATTTAGAGGTAGGTATTTGCACTTCTGAGAGTTAGGTTTCCCTCCCCTATGGCGAGTTCGCTGAATTATTCACAGTTCATTTGGAATGTTGCTGATGTGCTGAGAGGTACTTATAAGCAGCATCAGTACGGCGACATCATTTTGCCGTTCACGGTTTTGTACCGTCTGGACGCTGTGTTGGAACCGACTAAAGATGCTGTTTTAACCGCGATTTCTGGCTACGACGCGGACGCCGAGGTACCTTTGGCTATGCTTCGCTCGCGAGCTAAGCATGAGTACAGTTTTTACAACTCGTCGAAGCACACTTTGAGCTCCATTAAGGGTGATGCTGATACTTTGGAGCAAAACCTACGCTCCTACATCAACTCTTTTTCGCCTAACGTGCGCGATATTTTCGAGAAGTATAAGTTTGAAGACACCATTGCTGAGTTAGCTGAACATGACCTCCTCTTCCAGGTGGTTCAGCATTACAGCAAAATTAATCTTCACCCAGATAACGTCTCTAATGAGGAGATGGGCAATATCTTTGAGGAGCTCATTCGTAAGTTTGCGGAAGCTTCAAATGAGACTGCCGGTGAGCATTTTACTCCTCGGGAAGTGATTGAGTTGATGGTGACTCTGTTGCTCACGGATGAAGAGGATTTGATGCGCCCGAATATTACTCGGGATGTTTATGATCCGACGGCGGGTACCGGCGGCATGTTGTCTGTGGCGGATGAAAAGATTAAGAAGTTCAACGATACTGCCCAGGTGAATCTGTTGGGTCAGGAGATTAATCCTGCGTCTTACGCTATTTGTAAGGCGGATATGGTGGTGAAGGGTCAGGCGATTGAGAATATCGCCCTGGGTAACACCCTGACTAATCCTGCGTTTGAGAATCGCACTTTTCATTATGGTTTGAGTAATCCTCCTTTTGGTGTGGATTGGAAGGGCGCTAAAGCAACTGTTGAAGCTGAGCACAAGATTGCCGGTTTCACAGGCCGTTTCGGTGCGGGTCTCCCCCGGGTTTCTGATGGTTCACTGTTGTTTTTGCAGCATTTGATTTCTAAGTTGCGTGAGCCCAGTTCAGGTGCGAAGCAGGGTGTTGCTGATACTGGTGGTCGCGGTGCAATCGTGTTGAATGGTTCGCCCTTGTTTACTGGTGGTGCCGGTTCGGGTGAGAGCAATATCCGCAAGTGGGTTTTGGATAATGATTATCTGGAGGCAATTATTGGTTTGCCTACGGATATGTTCTATAACACCGGCATTTCTACCTATATTTGGATGCTCAATAAGAGCAAGAAGGTTGAGCGCCGCAATAAGGTTCAGTTGATTGATGCAACTGAGATGTTTGAGAAGATGCGCAAGTCGGTGGGTTCTAAGCGCAAGAGGTTGAGCGAGGATCATATCAAGGAGATTGCGCAGCTTTTTAAGGCTTTTGAGTCTGCTGATGATAAGCGGTCTAAGGTTTTTGCTCGTGAAGAGTTTATGTATCGCACGATTACGGTGGAGCGTCCGTTGCGCCAGAATTTTGCGTTTACCCAGGAGCGTGTAGAGATATTGTTGGCGTCGCGCGATTTGGCTAAGTTGAAGTTGGACGACACCGTTGCCTCTGCACTGCGCGCAGCTTTGGAGCAGCGTGTGGTTGAGGCTGGCGGTGTAGTAGAGACTGACCGCTTGGAGTTTGAGAAGCAGTTACGAGAAGTATTTGATTCTGCCGGCGCGATTGTTAAACCTGCCGCGCTAAAGAAGTTAGCGGACGAGCTTTCGGCTCGTGATGAGACAGCCGACCCTGTTGTTAAGGCAGGTAAGCCGGTTGCCGACTCGACGTTGCGTGATACGGAGAATGTGCCTTGGGACGAGGATATTCATGAGTATCTAGAACGTGAAGTGAAGCCGTTTGTTCCTGATGCTTGGATTGATGAGTCGAAGACGAAGGAGGGTGCGGAGATTCCGTTTACGCGGCATTTCTATGAGTATGTGCCGCCGCGCTCCCTGGAGGAAATCGACCGCGATCTTAACGAGGTGCTGGGCAGAATTCGTGAGCGTTTGGAAGGGTTGGGGAAGTAAATGAGTGCCCAATGGATAAAGTTACGATACTTAGCAGATTTCAATCCTGGACCACCAAATGCGGTCAGAAATTCGTCTGAAAGTTTTCCTCTTTACCCCATGGAAGCAATTAACAATTTTAAGGCCCCAAACACAGCAATCAGCCATGAACCAGTTTCTAAACTACTCAGCGGATACTCATATTTAGAACCCAGAGATGTAGCATATGCGAAGGTCACGCCTTGTTTTGAAAATGGGAAAGGGATCATAGGCACAGATTTACAGGATCCGTCCTTTGCCACTACAGAACTAACAGTTCTTCGCCCTAAGCCCGGCATCAGCCAGCGATATCTAGCCTATTTATTACAGTCACCTTTGTTCAAGAATCAAGCTCAATCATCTATGACTGGAGCCGGCGGGCTTAAAAGAGTTTCCGAACAGTTTGTCAAAGATATCAAACTACCTGTTCCTTCTTTTAGAGAACAAGAAAAAATCGCAGACCAGCTTGACCACGAGTTGGCCGAAATCGAGGCCTCTATTGCAGATCAAAATCAACTTCTTAATCTTCTTCACGAACATCTTAAAGCAAGCATTTCCCATCACGTTCAACCAGCAGAATTGGCAGAACAAGCAGGAGTAAGTGAAATTACCATAGATGGAATTTCTTGGAGGAGAACCACTGTTGGACGAGTTACCACAATTAACGGTGGTCAAGTCGATCCTAGAGTTGAGCCGTACGCATCTATGATTCTCATTGCTCCCAACCATATTGAGACAGGTACAGGGCGCATACTCTCTAGCGAGACAGCAAAAGAACAAGGAGCAGACAGTGGAAAATATGTAGCTCGTAGAGGACAGTTGCTATTTTCAAAAATTCGTCCAACTTTGTTGAAATCAACGATTGCTCCAGAAAACTGTTTATGTTCAGCAGATATGTATGCAATAAGCGCTGACGAAAATTGGCTAACTAACAAATTTTTAATGTACTACTTTCTATCGAAGAATTTTCAAGATACAGCAGATATTAACTCTGAGAGAGTCGCTATGCCAAAGCTAAATAAAGAAACTTTAGCTTCAACCACTCTCTGGATCCCTAATTTCACAAAGCAGAACAGCGTGGAAGAAATATTGAAAAAAGAAATAAGTAATACACTGGAAAGTGTATCTCTTTTAAAAAAATCAATTCATTTAAATAAAGAAAAGTACAATATAATAATTAAAGAGAATCTAAAGCAAGGTGGTAGCAGATAATGACGTATTATCACTTAAACAA
>NZ_LXTU01000054.1:0-82662 GCF_001683935.1 Rothia sp. ND6WE1A
AAAAACAAAGGAACAAACCCATGCCCACCCAATACCCCGCCGAACTCAAAACATGAGCCCTACGCCTACTGGCCGACCACCTCGAAAACAACCCCGACACAGGCATCTACACGCACCTGCCGAAACATCGGAGAACGCCTCGGCATCGGCCCCGATACTCTGCGAAAATGGCACAAACAAGCCGAAATCGATGCTGGCAGCACCCCCGGCACCACCACTGATATGGCAGCAGAAAACCGGCGCCTGCGCAAAGAAAACGCCGAGTTGAAGCGAACCAACGAAATCCTGCGCACCGCCCCGGCTTTTTTCGCGGCAGAACCAGGCCGCCCAGCCCGATCATGATCCGCTATATCGATAGGTATAGGAATCGTTTCGGGGTTGAGAACATCTGCACCGCACTACAAGAAAACCTAGCTGGTGGTTTCATCACCTCACGCGGCTACCGCGCCGCTAAGGCTCGTGTTCCTGCTGCACGTACTTTGAAGGACCAGCTTCTGATTCCTGAGCTGATGAAAATCCACTAGGAAAACTATTCAGTCTATGGTGTGCGCAAAATGTGGCACGCCATGAACCGGGTCGGCTGGAACATCGGTCGGGATCAGACCTACCGGCTGATGAAAATAGCCGGTGTTGCTGGTGCTCATCGGGGTCGTAAGCCTGTCACGACTCGGGCTGCTACAGTGGTTGATGACCGTCCTGATTTGGTGAATCGGGATTTTACCGCCACTGCCCCGAACCGGCTGTGGGTAGCTGATTTCACCTATATCAGGACGTATTCTGGCTTCTGTTATACGGCCTTCATTACTGATGTGTTTTCCCCGGAAGATTGTGGGTTGGGGTGTGTCTTCGACGATGCATACTCTGGGGATGCCTTTGATGGCTTTGAAGCAGGCTTTGTTCCAGGCGAAGAAAGATGGTTCTGATCTAACGCAGATTGTGCATTATTCTGACAGGGGGTCACAGTATGTTTCTACTGGTTACACCCAGGATTTGAAGGCGTTGGGTGTGCAGCTGTCGGTGGGTTCTACTGGGGATTCTTATGATAATGCTTTGGCTGAGTCCGTCAATAGTGCGTATAAGGCGGAGATGGTCAAGGATCGCCTGTTTGATTCTGTGGCTCGATTGGAGTTGGAGACGGCTGAGTGGGTGCGCTGGTGGAATCGGGTTCGGTTGCATCAGGGTCTTGGTTATCGGACTCCTCAGGAGGTGGTCGATGGTGCTTTAGTGGTCTTATAATTGTCGGAACTAAACCACGTACATATCAGGACAACCATCCCCTAGTTGTGTTATTCCGTGGAACACCAACACCCGCCCACATTGTTTTCGTTGCGAGTTATAGGAACGGGAGAGTTGAGCAGATTTGCTCCTCTCCCGTTTTCCATTTAAAGAGTAAAGAGAGTACACAGACTAGGTGACGCCTCGTAAAGACGCAAGTACAACAAATTGACGTAGAAACCCAGCCCTCAAGGGACTGGGTCTCTACATATCTAGAAATTTACCACCATAGATCCAGACGAAAGACCAGACCTAGTTGACGAAATTCATTGGCAAGTTGAATGTATTCTCGATCGAACCATGCACGCTGGTCTTGGTTGTAGAAACCATGGTTCTCTTCCGTGAAATTATCCAGAAAGAAAGAACACCAATGTTCATATCGCTGGATAAGTTCTGAAGAGAATTTTTCTCTAAAACCGTAATAAGGATGCAACTCATCAACCATGTAATCCACGAAAGGGTCCAGGGTGTAATTAGCTGAAAACATCGGTACATTTTCGTCAGAAACATTCATATCTCTATAGTGTCCCTAACAGGTTTTATTTCCCGTGGGAAATGATGTGATGACTTTACGATTGTTTGTAGAAACCGCCACACGGGGATAGATTGTTTTTTGGTATACCGGTTTTCTATTAACTTTTTTGAAGACTTGAATAGGAGTTACATAACAGCGAGTGGTTGAATTCTGCTGCCGACTATATGAAGGTGCCTGTAAAGCATTGATTGTTGAATACAGCATAAAATCATCCCAGTATCCAGCGAAACCTCCCTTTGCGTTATTCCAATCGCCTTCATGCCTGCTCCGAATGTGCACGTATCCGTTGTCTTTATTTCCGCATTTTAGATCGATATTCCCGTTATGTTTCGAATTGCGGATAGTGTAAACGACAGTATTTTCTCTACCAGCGTTGCATAAACCGATTTTTATGGGGTTCAGATAAAGGTTGCTCTCCGGAGTTGTTGACGTTGAAGAATCATGGTGAAGAGAATCTAAGTCCGAAGCTACTTCTCCTGCGAAGAATTTACTTCCTTCAGGGGCAGTTGGAGAGAAAGCTATAATATCTCCTTCTGCATATAGCTCTTCAACCTCTTCTTGATATGCAGATATGGACTGTTCTGCGTCGCTTGCTTCTGTTGAGGGGACATGTATGAGAGCTGAGCTGCGTAATTCCTTAGAGCTGTCAGGGCTGGAAGTGACCGTTCCAGCTTGGGCTAGACCTGAGGAGGTCAGAAGAAGAAGAGCTAGTGCAGAAGAAGACAACACCTTTGTTGTGATTCGCATAGATTTTTCCTCAGTTATCAATGAACCGAGGCTCAATTAAGCCTCGGTTCAAGTCTGTTGAGCTGACATTCAAAATGCAACAGGGTTAGCTAATATTTTCGATTGTTAAGCTCTTTTTTATTGCGCAATCCTATAAATCTCTACAGCCGAAAATCTAACCCCGAATCTTCCAGACCCAAATACATAGGCTCCGGAGCAACCTCAGCAACCGCAGTCCGCAAAGTACTCTCCCCCAGAACCTGCTGAATCTGAAGAACCTGATGTTTCTGGTAACGATTCAATTCATGGCCAGGGACATGATCATAGAACATAGGATTAGTCCTTCCCTCAGCCATCATCTGGAAATACACCCGAGTCTTACCCGAAGACTCAAAGTTTTCTTTCACATCAATCACCACAACAAGAACATCATGACGAGTCTGCAACAAATCTCCTGGTTGCAAATCAGAAACCTTAGCAGGCTCCAAAGCACCAACCACCCCGGCACGTTCCACCGCACACAACGGTTGCCGCACCTGAACAGACTCCTGTTTCCACAGACGCAAAGCCGAAGGCTCCAATACCCCCTCAAGCTCCCTCATACCAGAAACCAAAACAGTCCCATCAGACTGCGGCTGAACTTCCTCAACGTTGAGAATCTGACCCTCATAACCCATCACATCCCCAGTACGCACGCGACTAATCGAACGAGTACGCCAGTTCTGCTCAGCAACACCAGAATCAGGACTCATCTCCACCGTCACCTACGTATCGGGAGAAATACCAGTGGTGACCAACCCGCGCTCCGTGAGAACAGTAATAGCCACCGACTCCGGACTGAGCTGTTTAGTGCGCATCACGTTAAACCACTGCTGACCGTCAATTACCCTGTCCCCAGGACGAATTTGAGCACAAGCAATCCGTCGAGTCTCCGGATGCTCGTTCAACTCTCGACTGTAACTTTGGATCAGTTCTTCCGCACGAGGTACTTGCGTTACGCGCTCCTGAACAGGGCCGCCACTGACTCGATGAATATCCTCTTCACCATCAGTCACCACCACATGCTGATGACCATCTTCATCAGCAACAGTGACAGAACCGGCGATCTCCTCGGTGGTAGGCTCTACCGCCATCACCGTGCCACGAACATCAATAGTGGTATCTGTTGCGCACGTCTTGACCTTCAACCTGCACATCATCACCCACAGCCATCTCAGAAATATCGGCAGCCTCCAAAGCCAACACCGGGCTACTATCGCGGATCGTGGCAGCCAGAGCAATCGTCTGAGCAGCAGCTAACGACTCCACATAACAATGAGCACCCGCCTCAGCTTCTACTGCTAGATGCAGACCATCCTCATACGCCATATGCAGCACTCGACCAGAAACATTGACCCCCGTCACTAGGACGTTTTTCAGGTCAATAAATTCTTCACATACAGAAGGCAAAATCTTCAGATGCGCAGCCGTGATGTAATCTCCTGGTTCAATATCCGCTAGAGTAACACTGCCGAAAGTCTCCAGAACAGCATCACGGTTCACAGCCCACTCAGCACCCCCCAGAGTAGCCTCAGCTTGCTCCGCAGTAAGCACTCGAAACTTCTCCTGCGTCTCCAATGGACGAACATGAACAGTGAATTCTCGTTCGCTCTCGCGCGACACGGCAGAAAGTTCCACCGTCTTCTCCGCGGTATTAACACCAACAACTGTGCCCAACACACGCGGATACACCAAAGCCTCCGCAGAATTACCAAACTCAGTATCGGGACTGTTCGGATCAGCCACCGGCGAAGCATCAACTCCGATTTGAGCCAACACAAACTGACCCACATGAAGCTCCGACAAGGACATCAGACCGCCACCAGACTCACCGCCGCCGCAGACACATCACCATCAAAATCACGAATGAGCACCAAGGACCGCTCAAAAAGATGCTGATGCTCTACCGACAATTTCACCATCGCCAGCACCGTGCCGATACGCTCAATCGTCACCGAGGAATCCTCCCACGCCAGTTGTGGTTCATCCACCAGTGCGTCCTGACTCAACTGTAAATTTTTATACACTTGATCAGTTTTAGCCCGCGAATTATGCGCCCGAACCATCGAACGAGCCTGATTCACTGCCACAGCATTAATCCACTCAGCGAACGAACCGCGCTCTGGGTCAAAAGAATCAATTTTTCGTGTGGCTTGCAGGTACGTTTCTTGCACCACATACTCTGCATCAAGGAAAGTCAAACCCCACTTGCTCAGGTAAGACTTCACTGCCCTACGACTTTGTTTTAGCGCCTCGATACGCTCAGCAGTCCATACCTCTTCGGTTGCTTTGCTCATGATGACATCGTCTCTTTGCCAGTAGTAGGGCGGTAGGGCTCATCAACACCTACGCAAGCATGACAGCGCCCAGAAGCTACTATCGGTGTTTTTTAGCGGGTTAGACATGATTTCCTTTGCAGATGCTGATGAGTGATTTTTCAAAAGACACAATCCGGTCTATTTGTGTTTTATAAAAATATGTGGGGAAATAAAAAACCGGTTATTGCGAACGAAGGAACCAGCCACCATTGAGTGTACTCACATTCAATGCTTGTGACTGAGATAGCTTCATCGAAGTTCACAATATTTCGCCCTCGAATACCGCCGGATATAGCTCACGTAAACGGTTCAGACGGTTGCGACCTGTGCGGTCAGAGACATCAAGAAAACGACCTGCCGCAGCTCCGGTAATCTTGACGCCTTCTTCTATTTGCTCATTGACCCAGCGTGCTAGTTTCTGATCTTCCTCGGGCAGCTCTTCGGCAGTTACCGCAGAGATCGCCTCTGAACTGGTTTCGGTTTCATCGTCAACAACCACCTCAGGCTCAGATTCTGAATCTACTGAAGAAACCTCTTGCGCAACAGAATCCTCTTGCTCGCCCTGTGGGAGAGTTTCTTCGGGAGTATCTGCTGTTATTTCCTCAACAACCCCAGTCTCAGAATCAGAAAAGTGCTGATGCTCCACACGAGGGTTAGCACTGATAGCTGACTGAGCCGGAACAGAAGCCACTGCGCTCACCGTCGGAGATGAGGTAGGCACCTCCAGTAATCTCTCCTCCAGAACATCATCCACTCGTCTCACAGAAGTCGTGCGCTCCTCTGAGCCAGCTTCGGCCTCAGTGTCTTCTTCATCAGGAACAGCAAAAGCCTATCGTGATGCTTCTTCCGTTGCCGCAAAAACCGCCACAGGAGCCGTAGCAGCAATACACGCACCAATCCACGACTGCAACACGGTCTGTCCCTCTCCGACGCTCAAAGCGTGAACCGCGTTAGCGACCACTGAAATCGTGGTGAACGCCCCGAGCGTGAACCAGGTCAGACCCACAGGTTCTTTACGGGATTTATGAATCACCGCAGCCATCGAATACGCCAGAATCGCAATGTCAATAAAAATTGGTACAGCCCATCGCATCCAGGTTGGCAGCCCTACCCAAGCGGCGACATCATGCAAACCATTGAACGAGACCATGAAAGAGGTGAGCCCCAATAGCCCAATCAAAATGACGGTGAACCAGAGGGTTCGGATAGAGTCCGGGTTGATCCGGTTCTGCCTAGTTCTGGGGATATTCTTCACAGGTGTTCCAGTTCTTTGATAATCTGTTTTCATAACTTGGTCTCCTAGAGTGTTGTAACTCGTAATTGCATAAACTGGTTTGACAAGTTTTTTCATGTGGCGATCTGCCGTGCAAGACGGATCGCCACATTTTTTATCCGCCAAACGCTTCATCAACCTAGCCCTGTTCATCTTCACGCAGGGTGGTCACGACCTCATCGAGCGTGATAACCGTGGAATCCACTGCGGTTGCTAGTTGCTCTGAATCTCCTAGCAAGTCCGGTTGTAGGTTGAAGAGTTTGAGCAAACCTGAGCCGGCAAGCAACGTATGCACGACCTGTTGAGCCATCTTCTGCGAAACACTCCCGGGGTCAAAAACTTGCCGATTATTCGCGGTCATAGCTTTCTTGAAGAGCTCTTCAAGCTCGGTGGAGACCTCAAGAATTTCTGGGAAGTACAGGTAATCATCTGGTGTATCTTCACCGCGAGGTAATTCCTCATTGACCGCCGTGATAGTGGTATCGAAGGGGTCAGTGGCTGCTCGTTGAGCTTTTGCAGGGGTAGCTGTTTTGCTCTCTGCGGCTTTGAAAAAGCCAATCCCTAGATCAGCTACGGGCAAGTCCAGTTGTTCATTAGGTACAGCCGCAGGTGCTTTTCGCACGAGCGCTTTGCGTGTGCGTCCATCACGTCCGATGGTTGGCAAGTCTTCGGGGAGAGCTCCGGCTTCTTTAGCTTTTTTGATTTCTTTAGCCACGCTCATATGCGAAAGTCCAACGACTGAGGCAATGGCGCGAGTGGGCATTCCTTCCTTGGCTAGTTGGTTGATGAAGTCACCGCGGCGGTGACGTGGCAGAATCCAGCGTTCTTCACCGATTTCACCGTCCAGGTACGCATCCCAGCTGGTGTAACCCATGGTGAGCCAGATGCGCTGGCTGTATGCCATCACGCACAGGCTCTGCAAGAGTGTGGCTGACTGGGGTAGGTCTTTGGTGATTTGCTTGGCTTGATCGAGGGTGAGTTCGGGGAGAACTTCTACCTCTTCGGCTGGCTCGAATACGGGGGTTTGCAAAAGTGCGCTCATGATATTTTCCTTTGAGAAATGGTTAGGATTGCAAGACTTTTTAGGGGGTAAGAATTCCAGCGAGTCGGTCGGCTCGGTGTCCAGGACATTCTCGCTCAGCCGAGTGCTCCATGTGGTGGACAGGGCAGGTAACGATACGGGGTTTTTGTTGTGACTGTTTATGCTCGATTACTGATTCAGCCAGGGAGGCAAGCTCGTAGAACTCTTTGGAAATGCAGCTGAAGGCGAAGGGTTGAGGGCTTCGGATATCTTGGGTTGCTCGAGAAAAAACGATCTGAATCATTTGAGCCAGCACATCATCATTGATGTGACCAGAATCGAGACCTGAGGATTTTTTGAGATTCATTCGAAGGTCTTGATGATTCACGCCTCGGGTAATTCTGCTGACTGGTGCAGGAGATTTTTTGAGGTTTTCGGTTGGTCGGTCAGTCTCTGAGTTATCCACAGGTTGCTCTTTTTTGACTGACTGACTGACTGATTAGAGAAGTCTGTGCGCGCGTTCCTATTAAGGCGGGAGTGTCGTTTATGTCAGAGTGACACCTAGCCTGTGTCAGATTGACACCTAGCCTCTCTGAAGGTGTCGGAGTGACACCTTGTGTGTTTGCCCCGGAATTACCGCTAAGTGTCAGAGTGACACCTTGTGTGTTTTTGGAGTTATTCACAGGCTGATTTTCTACTTCCACTTCTTCGATGGGAATCCCAAATCGTGCCTGATTACTCTTTTGAAGTTGCTTGAGTGCCTTCATAGTTCGCCACGGAGTTTTAGTGCCCCTATTCCAAAGATGAAGGACAATCAGGTCTGTTTGACGGCCGCCGAAGTCTGCATATGCGCGTCGTTCACGATGAAGCAAATCAGCCTGTTCGAACTCTTTGAGAGCTCGGATGACAGTGGATTTACTAGCGCACGTTTCGTGAATGATGAACGCTACGCCTTTATCACCTTCGTGATCGGGGATGTAACCGTCGTCGTCAGCTTGCCCTGCAAGGAAGCGGAGGATTGCTGTTCATCCTACGGCGCTGTTTTCGAATTCATGGGTACGAGCCCATTCAAGTGCTTTGCTGCTTATAGCTAGGCACCATTATGAGTGGTTGAAAATTTGACGTATTTGGTGAGTTCTTCAATTTCTACACCCATGAAATTAGCAATATTTTCAATCTCACTGGGTTTGAATTCAACTCGACCTCTAAGTCGGGAACTCATCTGAGCCTGAGAAATACCTAGATGTTGAGCTAGGTCTGTTTGGTTGATTTCGCGGCGGCTAACTTTGGCTCGGATGTTGCCCGCGATGGAATCTGCATAGGTCATACTCACACATTATCGGTGATACCGATAATGCGCAATCTTTATTTATCGGCTTAGCCAATAATTTTTCATTTTTACTTGCTATTATCCAGAAATACTTGTAGCTTGAAGGTATGGCAAAAACAATCATCACCCCCGCCGAAGCCGTGGGTAAAGAAGTAAAAATTTGGATGGCTCGAAGAGGCCTCAACCAAGGCGATATTGCTCGAATCCTGGGAGTTACTCAGTCATCCGTATCTGAAAAATTACGTGGGAAAATCGCAATCAGCATTACAGATTTAATTACCATTGCTGCTGCTTTAGAAATTTCTTTAGCCGACTTACTTGGCGAAGGCATCTTAAACGCAAAAATCCCCTCCACCGTTACAAACAATGAAGGGAATAAAGAAGAAGCCCCAATCGGCTTTATACCGAATGGGGCTTCTTACGATGTAGTTGCGGGGGCAAGATTTGAACTTGCGACCTCCGGGTTATGAGCCCGGCGAGCTACCGAACTGCTCCACCCCGCGGCGACTTCTATAACTATACACATGCCGTTAACCTGCTGCAACCTAAAAGCCCCCTTTGTAAGAGACAA
This sequence comes from Rothia sp. ND6WE1A, assembly GCF_001683935.1. NCBI lineage: Bacteria > Bacillati > Actinomycetota > Actinomycetes > Micrococcales > Micrococcaceae > Rothia > Rothia sp. ND6WE1A. Next base: position 9,089 of record NZ_LXTU01000054.1, read on the forward strand.
CACAAAAGCTCCAGGTTCCTCTCTCCTCAGAGAAAGAGAACCCGGAGCTTCATCTCCAGCGGTAGCGCGGTATTACTCGGCTACAGCGCCGTCAGCTTCCATAGCCTGCGCTAGCGCCTTATTCAAACGGTCCTGAGCTTCACCATAGGCAGCCCAATCGCCGTCCTTCATCGCCTTTTCAGAATCCTTCATCGCTGCAGAAGCGTCCTTGAGCGCTTGCTGTAGTGACGGCGAATCGGAAGACTCATCCGGTTTATCCGAGGATCCCGTGTCAGCCTTCTTTTCGTCCACACCAGCGTCAGCAGCGGTCTGCGCGCCCGAGTCACCCCCGAATAGCTCGTTCAAAGCTTCTTCCAGCGTGGGCGCAAAGCCTACCTTTTCACCAAACCCAACGAGTACTCGACGCAAGGTCGGGTAAGAAGAATCGCCAGAGGATTGCACGTAGACCGGCTGCACATAAAGAATGCCATCTCCAACCGGCAAAGTCAGCAAGTTACCGTTGGTTACCTTAGAGGCGCCCTGACGCAACAGGTTCAGCTCGGTAGAGACTTCAGTGTCAGAGTTGAAGTTGTTCTGCGCCTGACCGGGACCAGGCACCACAGAGCTTCGAGGTAGCTCAAGCAATGTGAGCTTTCCATACTGATCTGAGACCTCGCCGTCCTTGCCGGTACCTGCATCGCCGTTGGCAGACATAAATCCGTACATGACGTTACGAGTGTTGTCATCGGACTGTTGCGGAATCCAGCTCGTTGTCAGAGAGAAAGCCCCTTGTTCTTCTTCAGGCATCTTCAAAGAGAGGTAGTAAGGAGGCAACGGAGTCGCCTGCTCCACAGTGGGATCATTAGGAACTGACCAAACGTCGTCGCCTGCATAGAACGACCCGGCATCGGTCACGTGATACCTGTTCAGCACTTCACGCTGAACCTTGAATATGTCCTGCGGATAACGCACGTGATCCAACAGGCCCGCGCTCATCTCAGAAACCGGTTTTACGGTCTGGGGGAAGACCCCCTGCCATGCTTTAAGCACAGGATCTTGGTCGTCCCATGCGTAAAGGTCTACTGAACCGTCATAGGCATCAACCGTAGCTTTAACAGAGTTACGAATGTAGTTCACTTCCTTGTTGGGAAGGGCAGCGGCAGCACCTGACTGTGTCTCCGAATCGACGGTCGCCTCACCGAGCTCCTGCGACTGCGAGTAAGGGTACTGATCGCTGGTAGTGTACGCATCCACAATCCACACCACGCGGTCATTGACGATCGCAGGATAGGGGTTGCCGTCCACCGTAAGGTAAGGAGCTACCTTATTGACGCGGTCGGTAGGATCACGGTCATAGAGCACCTGTGACTCAGGACGAACGACGTCAGAAAGCAAGATATCCGAAGACTGGAACTTGATGGCGTATGCCAGACGGTTGAAAAAATTACCAATATTCGGGCCGCCGTCACCCTTAAAGGTGTACTTGGCGTCGGCATTTTCTTGATCGTTAGCAGTCTGGGGGCGGTCAAGCTCTAGCGCGTCGTCGCTCTCAGAGCCACCCACAATCGAATATTCGGGAGAGGTCTGCCCAAAGTAGATTCGAGGTTCATAGTTCTCGCTAATCTCGCCGGTTGCTGTAATGCCATCCTGCATAAACTTTGGCTTACCGTCTGCCTCAACCTGGTTCCCGTAAGCAGCAATCACGCCATAGCCGTGGGTGTAGACAACATGCTGGTTAATCCACGAAGAATCAGCATTCTGCGCAGGGTTCAATTCGCGTGCTGCCAGCACGGTGTCATGGGTTTCGCCATTGATTTTGTAGCGGTCCACTGCCAAGTTGTCATCAAACCGGTAGTAGGGGCGGAACTGCTGAAGCTGAGCGAAAGACGCCGATACTACGTTCGGATCCAACAAACGAATGTTAGAAATGGTCTCGCTCTCCCCCTTCAAAGCTCCGGCGTTGGTGGCGGTAGTTGCATCATAATTTTGCACATCAATGTTTTCTAGCCCGAATGCAGCGCGAGTTGAATCGATGTTGCGCTGGATATATTCGCTCTCCGCTGCCTGCTCGTTAGGAACAACTTGGAAGCGCTGAACAATCCAGGGGTATACGGCACCGGCAACTAGCGCCGCAATCAACATCACGGCAATACCGATGACGGGTAGCCGCCACCGGTTGGTCAAAGCCGCCACGATGAAGAACGCCGCAACCAAAACGGCAGCAATCGCCAAAATAGATTTGACGGGGATAATCGCGTTGACGTCGGTGTACATAGCGCCAGCCCATTTACCGGACTGGGACTGAGTAGCGGTGTAACGCTCCAGCCAGAACTGGGCACCGCGCAAAACCAAGTAGAGAGCCGCCAAAACCGCTGCATGCATACGGAAAGCGCGAGTAGTATCAATACTTTTTTCGTTAACTTTGATACCGCCGTAGAAGTAATGCATGACGATTCCGGCAAGTGCCGAAAGAATAACGACGGTGCTCAAGAAAGTAAGAAGCGCTTTCCAGAAAGGGAGGCTAAAAATAAAGAAGCCTAAGTCTCGACCAAATTCTGGATCCTGCTGACCAAATTCTCCACCGTTGAAGAAAAGAGCAACGGTTTCCCACTGGGACATCGCGCCACTACCGACGAACAAGCCAAGAATGAGAGGAATTGCAATCAGCAAAACCTTTCGCATGCTATCTACCGATTGACGGTAGCGATCCATGTTCTGGTTGAACATATCTTGGAATTCAGCAAAAGGATCCTGCCCCGGCACTCCCTGCCCAGGGGCAGTCTGCGAGTAAGGGCGATGGGGGCGACGATTCGGCGCTTGAGGCGCCTGACCCTTTTTGTATGCAAAGTAAAGGCTTGCCCACACTGCCGCTGCAGTAATCAGCCCTGCTAAAGCGAAAAGAGCAAGTTTATAGAGGTTTTCTTTGACAAAAACATTCAAGAAACCCAGCTGGTCATACCAGAGAACATCGGTATAGATTTGCGTGCCAAACACAAAGAGCGCAATCAGCACTCCCACTATCACCAGCGTGGTGATAAGAGTGCTGTTTTTTCGTTGTGGACGGCGGGATTGGGGCGGGCTAGCTGCTCCGGTGCTCACATCTTCCTCGAAACTTCAGTGGTGTGCGATTTATATTCGCCGGTCTGACGGTGCCTTGGCACCGCACTTAGGTGTCTATCCATTGTGCCAAAGATAAAGGTGGCATGGGGATTTATTTCTTAATCGCGAAAAGCTTCCTGAAGCAGTTTCACTACCGCCCCAGCGAAATCGCGTTTATCACGCGAAATGTTATTACCGGAAGAACCCTCAGATTCCTCAGGTCGTTCCCGCTAGCTGGAACACTGAAAGTTATACTGAAGCCATGTCTAATGATGCTCAGCTTGATGCAATTAAAAGCGGGTACACCTTTGAAGGTGCCACAGTAAATCTTGGCGTGGCCCTGAGCAACGGTGAACCTCAGCCAGATGTTCATGTCTCACTCCCCCTTGCCATGATGAACCGCCACGGTCTCATCGCTGGTGCCACCGGTACCGGTAAAACAAAAACCTTGCAGGTACTCGCTGAACAGCTTTCAGCCAACGGTGTGCCTGTCTTTATGGCAGACGTGAAAGGCGACCTCTCAGGAATCGCCGCCCCCGGCGAATCCAATGACAAGCTCGTCGCGAAGACGTCGGCGCTGGGTCAAACATGGCAGGGCACCTCCTACCCCGCCGAATTCTTCACTCTCGGCGGTGAAGGAACCGGTGTTCCTATCCGCGCCACCATTGAATCATTCGGTCCAATTTTGCTCTCTCGAGTGATGGACCTGAACAGCACCCAGGAATCGGCGTTGTAGCTAATTTTCCACTACGCTGACCAAAAAGAGCTCGAACTCTATAACCTTGCCGATCTTCGTGCGGTCATCCAATTCCTCACCTCAGCCGAAGGCAAAGCCGAGCTGGAGAACCTAGGTGGAGTATCTAAGGCGACTGCCGGCGTCATCCTGCGTGGTCTGGTCACCCTTGAAGCAGATGGTATAGACAAGTTCTTTGGCGAGCCTGAATTTGATACAGCCGAGTTCTTGCGCACAGCCTCCGACGGCCGCGGCATCATCAGCATCTTAGAGCTGGCTAATCTGCAGTCTAAGCCCCAGCTATTTTCTACCTTCCTCATGTGGCTGCTGGCTGATCTCTTTGAAGATTTGCCCGAAGTGGGCGATGGTGAAAAGCCTAAACTCGTTTTTTTCCTCGATGAAGCACATCTACTCTTCAACGGTTCTTCTAAAGCGTTCAAAGAGGCCATCACTCAGACTGTGCGTTTGATTCGCTCTAAAGGTGTAGGGCTCTTCTTCATTACGCAGACACCTAAGGACGTACCCGCCGAAGTTCTGGGTCAGCTCGCTAACCGCGTACAGCACGCTCTGCGCGCGTTCACCCCCGATGACCGAAAGGCGCTGGTAGCAACAGCAAAGACCTTCCCCAAATCTGCTTATGATCTCGAAGAAGTGTTGACGACGGCGGGAACCGGCGAGGCAATCGTAACCGTCATGACCGAAACCGGCGCACCCTCACCGGTTGCCCTCACCCGCATGTACGCACCGCAGTCTTTCATGGGGCCGGCTCCCGAAGCGCTCAGCGCCACCGTGAACAACAGCACGCTGAATACTAAATACGCCACGGTGGTCGATTCGGTATCTGCTTTTGAGAAGCTCACCCAGAAAGCAGAAGCAACGCAGCAAGAGACAGCCTCTGCCCAGCAGAGTCAGGCTAATGATTCGGCAGCAAAAGAAGCCGAAAAGCGTGCAGCTGCTGAAGCTAAAGAAGCCGAGAAACGCGCTAAAGAAGAAGAGCGCGAGCGTCAGAAACGCAACGACGCCGTTATGAGGGTGGGCACGAATATTGCCACTACCTTGGGTCGCGAGATTGTGCGATCCATCTTTGGCACCAAGCGTTCCGGCCGTAAAGGCGGTCTGGGCGGCTTGTTCTAAACCCTGAGCCTATAAGAAATCTCCGCCCGAAAAATTCGGGCGGAGATTTTTATGCTCTTGTTTTGATGCTTTTACTCAGCGGTGCAGGTGGGGAATGTGGAAGGATCCTCTCCTGCCCCAATCTTTTTCACGGCGTCGGCTGCTTCTGTCAGATTGGAAACTTTCACCACGGACAGCCCCTCAGGAATATGCCCTACCACTTCGTCGCAGTTATCTGCTGGGGCAAGAAAAACCGTGGCACCGGCGTCTTTCGCTCCCACCATTTTCTGGGCGATACCGCCAATAGGTCCAACATCGCCGTTGGACTCGATAGTTCCTGTTCCCGCGAAGTGAACGCCGCCGGTCATCTTGCCTTCGGTGAGCTCGTCAATGATTCCTAAGGCAAACATCATGCCGGCACTGGGCCCGCCTACTTCTTCTAGACCGTACTTGACCTTGAACGGGAACTCATAGGAGCGATCCAGCGCGAGACCTAGAAGGTAGCGGCCATGGTCATCGCTGCGCTGAGGGGTGATGGTCTCGGTGATTTCTTTACCATCTCTGCTGACGGTGACGGCAAGGGGCTTGTCGCGGTTCTTGTCTAAAATCTCAGCAATTTGCCCATAATTTTCCAAGGTTGTTGAGCCCAGTTTAAGCAAGATGTCGTCTTCTTGAATCTTTCCTTGACTGGGGCTATTTTCAGTCAGTGAGGCTACTTTCAGCTTTTCTTTCACCGGTTTACCCAGATAATTGAGGGCAGCTGCCTGAGCTATCTCCTGAGAATTAGTCATATCCGCAGTGTTTTGCTCAACTACTTGCTCACTGGTGACGGTGGGTTGGTACAGCAAGTCCGATGGAAGTACCGTGCTGGTTGAGCTTAACCAGCTTGCCAGAGCAGGTACTGCGGTGAGGGTGGTGTTGGGACCACCCGCTACCGACACGGTCGTCATATCAAGATTGCCCGAAACATCATAGGTCTTAGCACCGTCAATTGAAATGAGCTGGTGTCCCTCATAATCACCAATGGTGTTGAAGGTGGGGCCCGGCTCCTCGGTCACGAAATCAACGGGAACCACAAAACCCGCCACCAGCAACAAACCCGTAGCCCAACCTGCAGTGGTGCGAGCAGATGGACGCCCGGTGCGCAACCGGGGTAACAGACGGGAATTGGTAGATGCGGGATTTGATGAATCGCGGGAAGTCATTATTCTAGGTTACCGGCTCGCCCAGGGTCCCCCGTAGATTGTGGTAGCAGATTCAAGCTGGTTGTTTGCTGTACGTTTTCATAGCTGTGGGCAAAACATTAGCCAGCACTCAGGCTCGTTGGGTAACGTAGAGGAAAATAATCACCAAAATATGTGGCAAGGAGAGACGTGTTATGGCTTCATCGAACAATTCACACGAAAACCACGACGGCTCCGATCCGTTCGAAGAATTTTTCAAAAAGCTCTCTGAAAATGGCGGGTTCCCTGGGGGTAATTTTGACCCTTCCGCCATGGGCATAGACCCTGACATGATGAAAAACATGGGTGGCATGCCCATTGATCCCGCTATGATGCAGGGTATTTTTGCCCAGGTGAGCGCCATGATGAGTAGCTCCTCGACCGACGAACCGGTGAATTGGGATCTTGCCCGTCAAACTGCGCGTCAGGTGGTATCTGCCGATGGCGACGCCTCTGTAACTTCCAACGAAAAATCAGCGGTTGCAGACGCCACCCAGCTGGCAGATCTTTGGTTAGACCCGGTGACCGCCTTTGAACGCCCCAGCTCTCAGACTGAGGCGTGGTCAAAGTCTGAATACGTAGAGAATACTTTTGGAGTATTCCAGGAAATTGCCGGCCCCATTGCCGAATCAATGTCTGAAGCCATGAATAACTCCATGGATTCACAGCTACCTGAAGAAATTAAATCTCTGCTGGGCGGTCAAACCAATATTCTCTCGGGAATCGGTGGCATGATGTTTGGCGCCCAAGCTGGTCAGTCCATCGGCAAGCTTGCGGCAGAGGTAGTCTCCTCCACCGACGTCGGGCTTCCCATGGCAGAGGGACGCTCAGCGTTAGTTCCAGCGGGTATCAAAAATTTCGGCGAGGGGCTAGAAATCCCTGCCCAGGAAGTCATGCTGTATCTGGCGGTCCGTGAAGCTGCGCTGGTACGCCTTTACAAGGCAAACCCCTGGTTGCGCCAAGACATTATTGATTTGGTAAAACGCTACGCCCGCGGAATTCATGTAGATATTGAGAGGATGCAGGACGCCGCTCAAGAGATTGACCCTATGAACCCCGACGCCATGCAGGAAGCCTTCGCTGCTGAAATTTTCACCCCGCAGAATACCGAAGATCAGCAACTTGCCTTGGCGCGTTTGGAAACCCTGTTGGCACTGGTAGAGGGCTGGGTAACTGTCATTACCGAGCAAGCTACCAAAAACCTGCCTATGGCAGCACAATTGGCGGAAACCATGAACCGCCGTCATGCCAACGGAGGACCTGCCGAGCATATCTTCGCAGCACTTGTGGGATTGGAACTGCACCCCCGCAAGAACCGAGAAGCCGCTAACTTCTGGCGTTCCTACGGTGAAGAACGCGGTAAAGACGCCCGCGATGAGTTGTGGAGCGCTCCCGAAACACTACCTACCGGCGACGAGCTGGATGACCTCGATGCCTACACGAAGCGTGTCGAGATGGTCACCGCATCTGACGACGAGTTCGACGCCGCTTTGGAGAAGCTCCTTTCTGGCGGCTACGACGAAGATCAGACATCTGAGAAAATCGAAACGGATGATGCTTCGGAAAACAAGAACTCCGATAAGCCCGACGATTCGGACTCAGATAAGGACTAGCAAGCTTTGGGATAAGGTATAAGGTCAGATCTCCAAACCCGGGCACAGCAGTATGGTGAACTGGCTGGGTCTGGCATCAATCGCTTCACTGAGGGTTAGCGAAGCGAGCGAGAAGGTTAGTTCACCGTTGCTGTGCGTGCTGGATGCTTATCCCCTTGAATCAACCCTTTAGTTTTGAAATTTGAGCCCAGCGCTCAAACCCGCCAGATAAGCCTCTGCCTCCGCTTTTCGGGGGTAGAGGCTTTCTAATGCCCTAAAGCGTGCGCTGTGGTTGAGCTCGATAAAATGGCACAGCTCGTGGTGTAACACAAAATCAATCACATATTCTGGGGCACCCTGCAAGACGTGGGAAAGGCGGATGCTTCCGCGTGAAGGGGTAGCAGATCCCCACCTCGTATTCTGATTAGTCACCCAGCGGATACTGGTGGGGCGAGTCATCTTCGGGAGTCTTTCCATCAGCGCTTCGGCACGAGCTATCAAATATTCATCGCTGGCCCGCGCATCCTGCTGTCTCTTATTCCGCTGACGCTGTTTGAGCAAATCTGGGAGCAACTTTTGAATGTACTCCTGCACCTCGCGGGGGCTGCTGGTTGCAGGAACCATGAGCCGTGCTCGCCCGTCGTCGTCCATGCGAGCGCTCACCGTTTTCCGGCGCCGGGAGGAACGCACCACCACAATCTCCGGCATGGATTCAGTGGCAGGAATAACGCTTTCAGAAGTGCTTGAACGTGGCAAGGGCGGCGCTTTCTAGGGGCAAGCTCAAAGGTTGATTATTTAGTAGGGGGCGCGATGGAATCAAGAAAACGCGAACGGCGTCGATTCGCCCGGCCGCCGGGGGTGCGCGCCCTCGACCAGGAGAAGGTGAGATATTTGCGAGCGCGGGTGATGCCTACATAAAGCAGGCGGCGTTCTTCATCTATTTCATCGCCCGTTTTGGCAAAGGAAATAGGCATGAGCCCTTCATTGAGACCGCAGAGGAAGACGGCGTCCCATTCCAGGCCTTTCGCCGAGTGGAGAGATGCCAGGGTTACACCGTTCATTTTGGGTGGATCCTGGTGCGCCATCCGCTGGGCGAGTACTGCCACGAATTCAGCCATGGTGAGGGGACGAGGAAGCTCGCTGGCGCCGTTATCGTGGGCTTGATCGCGCGCTTTTTCTCGCTCGTTGTGCAGGCGATCTGCCATAGAGACGAGTGCAGCCAACGATTCCCATTTCTGGCGAACAGCGCCGGACGCCGAGGGCCCCTTAGCGGTGTACCCCAGGGATTTAAGGATATCGCGGGTGGCTTGGGGCACCGGATCATCAGAAATCGCAGCGGCGGCACCGCGTAACTGGGCATAGGCATTTTTGACTTCGGGGCGGGAGAAAAATTGCTCTGCCCCGCGTAGCTGATAGGCAATACCTTCGTCGGTGAGTGCCTGTTCCAGTGCAGCTGATTGACCGTTCGTCCTAAAAAGCACGGCAATTTCAGACGGCTCGACGCCCTCTTTGGTGATGAGATCTTGAATGTCTTCGGCGATGCCCGCGGCCTCGTCCTCGTCGTCGGCGTATTCGAAGAACTCTGCGGTGGGCCCTGTCCCCCGCTGAGATACCAACTCTAAAGGTTTGGCCCAGGCTCCCGGGGTGGAATCTTTAGCCGGCTTGCGGGAGTTCAGGAGGGTATTTGCTAGTTCAACGACCTGGTGGGTGGAACGGTAATCTCGCACTAGTTTGACGACATTGGCGTTGTCGTAGCGGCGGGTAAATTCCAACAAATGGCGGCTCGTTGCGCCGGTGAAGGAGTAAATGGTCTGTGAGGCATCACCCACTACGCATAGGTCATCGCGCCCGCCTAGCCAGGCGTCCAGTAGCCGCTGCTGAAGGGGAGAAACGTCCTGGTATTCATCGACGACGAAGTGCCGGTACTGCTGGCGGACGGCGGCAGCGACCTGCTCATCGTCCTCTAAGACCCCTACGGTCAGAAGCAGAACATCTTCAAAATCAATAATGTTCCGCTCATCTTTGAGATCTTCGTAGGCTTTGAAAAGGCGGCACATGTTGATGGGGGTAATATCCGAGGGCAAAACGCGATCTGCCAGATGTGGCATGAGGGTGTCATAGGTGTACATATTGACCTTTGCCCACTCAATTTCAGCGGCGAGATCTCGAATCATCGCCCGGTCGGCGCTGATACGCAGGCGCTGAGCGGCCTCGGTAATCAGTTGAGCTTTATGGGAAATGATGCGAGGTTCGGAGCCGCCAACCGCCTGCGGCCAGAAGAATCGGAGCTGCCGTAAAGCTGCCGAGTGGAAGGTTCGGGCTTGCACTCCTACCGAACCCAGTGCCCGCAAACGAACCCGCATTTCATCGGCAGCGCGAGTTGTAAATGATAGAGCTAGGACGCGGGTTGGGACGTATCTGCCGGTAGCAATTCCATAGGCGATCCGGTGAGTAATCGCGCGCGTCTTACCGGTGCCGGCGCCTGCCAACACGCACATGGGGCCGCTGAGTTCAGTAGCAACCCGGCGTTGCTCAGGATCAAGCCCCTGCAAAATCAACTCAGGGCTCGGCGGTGCCTGCTCTGCTAAATTCGCTGAGCTACTGGATGAGTGCGCAGGATTCGGCAGAGTAGACATGAAACTCCTGAAGGTTGTGTTTAAAAGGGCTCTTCCAGTGTAATTTATGCCAACGGTTCACCGAGAAAATTCTCGATGAGCATACGGGAGATTGACGCGCGGGAGGGCAGCTTGATTTCCCCGCTGGAGTGAGCGGTTTTCAGCTCGTGAGCGGTAAACCAGCGTACCGTTTCTATTTCTTCGCCGTCCGCTTGCACCTGGTGGGGGTTAGAAATCTCAGCACGATACCCTAGCATCAGTGAACGCGGAAAAGGCCAGGGCTGCGAACCCAAATACTGTAGGCTGTCTACTTCGCCGTTGCACTCTTCCAAAAGTTCTCTTTGAACTGCGTTCTCCGCTGATTCACCGGCTTCGATGAACCCGGCAAAAGTGGAAAACCGATTCTTTCCCCAGGCGCGTGCCTGCCCCAGCAGAATTCGTTCTTCGCCGTCAAAGGTTGCAGTTACCGCTGTAATAACTGCCGGATCTGTTCGGGGAAAAATCTCTCGACCGGCAGAATTCACACGCGACCATCCCGCCTGAGCCACAACAGTTTCCTGCCCCGTTGCCGGGTCATAGGCTGCTCCTCTGTGCCAGTTGTTCAATGCCACAGCAGCGCCAGCAAGTTCTAACCAAATCTTTAACTCTGCGTCTTGAGAATTCGCTACATGTTCGGCAAGCTCGTGCACCGACTGCCAGTGCCCCTCGGCATGAGAGGCCAGGACGTCGCGGGGCGCTCGTTGCTCTCCGTCGGGTCCTAAGAGGTTGAGATGCTCGGTCTTGAAATCACAGAAGTATTCCCAGTTGCCCGTCAAGGCCAGAACCGCGCTCCCCTCGCGTGTTCTGCCGATGAAAATCACATCAGCTTGGCGCTGCGGCTCTGCTACCCAATGCCTGAGCACTTCAGCTTTAATCATCGAAGCGTTCAGTTGCAGAGGCTTGGATGTCTCATCCACTAAGATTTCGTGCCCCTCTACTGCCACGAGAACCGGCTCCTTCTGGGATTTCTCTGCACCCAGAAAATCCTCTACAAGCTGAGAAAGAAAGCCTGGACGAGCCCGATTTTCACCCTCCATCCGAGGTCGCGTACCAGTCAGAGGCAGATACCCTAACGGTGCAATAGATTCTCCTGGTTCACGAGAATTCGTAGAGTTTTCTTCAAAAATAGGGTTAGATTCCTGCTTCATTGCTGTGACCTGCTGATTCTCTTGTACTCTGGAAAGGTGACTGTTACACCGCTTCAACTTGCCGCTATTGTATCTGCCGGAGTGCCCGGGCTCTATCCTGTTGCCGCGCTCCCCTCTGCTGACGATGCCGTCGATTTTGATTCGGCCATCATTATCGATTCAGCCGATAAGCGCTGGCGGGTCCGCTCTCCCAAGAACCCCGAAGCAAGCGTTCGTTTAGAAGCTGAACACGTAATTCTCCAGTCCTTTTCCGCCGGTTTGCGCGCGCGCCTTCCTTTTCAGGTGCCCACTATTGTCGGCTCAGTGCCTGTCGATGGTATGCAAACTTTTATCTATACCCACATTCCCGGTAGCCACTACGACATTGACGAACTGGCAGAAATTTCCTCTCATGCCAAACCGGGCACCGAAGATTTAGCAACCGCGCTGGGGCGCATAATTGCCACCATTCACGTAATGCCCACCACAATTATTGAAGACGCCGACCTTCCGGTCTACACCTCCGAACAGTTGCGCCAACGCCGTCTCACAGAACTCGAACGAGTCGAAAAAACCGGCAAAGTGCCCGCCGGCCTCATTCGCCGCTGGCGAGAACTGCTCACCGACCCCCACATATGGAACTTTCGACCGCGCGTCATCCACGGGGATCTCAACGAAGATAACCTGGTCCTCAACCAGAAAAAAGTCACCGAAGTAACCGGCTGGTCCGAAGTATGTGTGGGGGATCCTGCCATGGATTTCTCCTGGCTTCTTGCCTGCGAAGACCGTTCCTTTAGCGACCGGGTCATGAACGTCTATACCGAACAGATGCCGCAACGCCCCGATAATTCTCTGGCGCTACGCGCGAATCTTTACGCCGAATTTGCCCTAGCCCAATGGTTGATACGTGGTATCGAATTAGAGGATCAGGCGATGGTCGATGAAGCATTTGCCATGCTCCATCAACTAGAAAATGATCTGCGCAGAGTCGGAGAAATCACCGACGATAAGACCAACTTCGCGCTGAGTCCAGATGATAAACCGTCAGGGTCGGTAGCGGCTCCCTAACTCATCATTTTCTAAGTATAAGAGGTAGGTTTAGCGTTTTCTACGCTGAGACGCTTCCCCCTGTTGTCCAGCCTTGTACGCTCGACGAATCAGCCTCTTCAACGATTCTTCGTCAGCCAGATGTTGCGGTCGCACTGTCTTTGCCGCCCCCACGTAGAAGAAAGTGGCAAAAACGTCCTCAACTGGGATGTCATTCAACCGGGCAAAAGCCAACCGGTACAGTGCTAGCTGGATGGATTTAGCCTCCATCTCAGAAGCACGAGGAACTCGACCCGTTTTCCAGTCCACCAGTTCCCACGTCATATGTCCCGATTCATCAATGTGGCGATAAATAGCATCTACTCGCCCCCGCACCGAAATACCTTCAACCGGGGTTTCGAGCGGAAATTCCACTGCCCACGGTTGCAGGTTTGCCCACTCGCTCGCCAAAAAGTTTTCCCGTAGTTGCGGTAAATCTAAAGAATCATCAATGTCATCGTCGGCAAACTCTTCATTTCCCATATCTAGCATTGCGGAGTGCTCAAAATGGGACTCCACCCAGGCATGAAAAATGCTACCCTGACGGGCTGCGATGCCGGGACGCTGCGGCATCGGTCGTATCAAATTACTCACAACAGCTTCTGTGTTACTTTTCAACGCCACCAGCTGCGAGGCGCTGAGATGAGAGGGTAGCTCAAACTCGCGATACTCCGTTGGTTCGTTGAGCAGCGCCAGGAGTAGCTCGGTTTCTTGACGCCAATCCTCAATGGAAGGCCCGTCCAGCTGGGTTTGTTCTCCTCCGATGACAGCTGGCGAGTCGCCCTCCTCCGCAGAACCACGAAGGACGTTTTGCGCGGCACGGGTAAGCCTCGCTCGCCGGGAAACCGCCGGGTCGCGAAGAATATCTGTGGTCATAGATTCACCTGCAGAGGGGGAAGTATTCTCTGAACTATGTCCTGCATCATGAGCCAGATCCCATTCTTCTTCGTTCTTCCACTGAATAATTTCGGGCCCGTCCAGAGGGTCAAAAGGCCATAGAGCGGTGGTGAGCGACGCCGATTGAGGATTCTCCTCCCCTATCTGAGTTTCGTCCAAGGTACGCAGCATCAACGGCATGTCGCTCGCAGGATCATGCTGGGGACTCAATTGTGCTTCCTCAGCCAGTTCCTCCCAAAATTCAGAAGCTTGCACAGGCTTACTCGCGGTCCCTTTCCAAGCTGCCGAGCCCAGCATCAGAAGAGTGCGAGCGCGCGTGATACCCACGTAGGCAAGACGCCGTTCCTCCGCAGTACTGTGTATCAGGGCTTCTTCTTTGAACTGCCCTATATATGCCTTGAAATCAGTGAGGTTTTCGTGGTCGGGATTCCACCCGGGCAAAAAGTTCTTGTCCCCGCGTAGAGGCCAGGGAACAGTCTGCGAATTCTGGGTCCAGCGCGCGTCTTTTGTCAGGGGAAAATCGCCTTGGTAGAGCCCTGGAATGTAGACGTGATCCCATTCAAGACCCTTCGAGGCATGCACCGTCAGAATCTGCACCGCATCATGACGCGGCTCTTCAGCAGCCATTTCCAGCCCAGATTCTTCAGCAGCAGCGGCGTCCAACCATGCCAAGAAACCGTTAATTCCGCTGGCTGATCCGCTCGATGCGGTCAAGCTGAAACGAAGTATTCGTTCGTCGTCTTCAGTCAGCTCATCGCTGTTCTGAAACGCTGCCGCTCCTGCATGTAGGGTGGCGTTGATGCGCGGAGCGCTCATCGCATACTGAGCGGCAACCTCGTGGAAGGCATCTAGATTTCGACGCGCCTCATGGTTCCCTCGCCCCGGCTTAGCCGCCAACTCGATATCGAGCAGAATTGTCCGCTCGATTTCTACCAGCAAACTTGAAATATCATCTGCCATAAATTGGCGAAGATAACTGAATTCTGCAGCAAGTGCCTGAAGCCTTTGCAGACCCACCTCGGTCAGTGAACGACCTCGGACCGACGTCCAGCCCGGTTTCGGTAAGGTTTCCAGCGCTTCAATCAAAGAGGAATGATCCGTAATATCCGAAACGGTCTCCCTCGCCTGCCTTGCCTCTTCTTCTGCCCGTTCTTGCTCACTCAAGTCGGCAAAAAGGTTCTCCGCGCGCCCTTCTCGAATAGCTTTCTCGCGCTCGCGTGCAAGGTGGGTGGACCAGTCGGACAATGCCAGCAGGTCAGATAAACCGAGTCGCCAGCGGGCACCTGCCATGAGACGCATCAGGGCATCCGAGCGCCCCGGGTCAGCAAGAACTCGCAGGACAGAGACCATATCGATTACTTCAGGGGTATCCAGCAAACCTCCCAATCCAACGATTTGATAGGGAACACCCAACTCTTCACATGCCTGGCGGATAGGTTCCATCATGGCGCGTTTCTTACACAGCACTGCCATAGTGGGCATTTCGGTCAGAGGACGGTGAGCATGATGGGCTCGTTCCTGGGCTATTTTCTCTACCATCGAGCGAGCCTCTTCTTGGTCAGTGAGGTAGCGGCCCATCAGCACTTGTCCGACGCCCGGTTCTGGTCTGGCCACCAAATCGGGTACGTCCACCTGGTGAGGTGAACGAACCCATGCGGGTTGCACTTTGAGCGGATCAGCTACCCGGTTAGCCGCATGAAGAATTGCCGTGTCATTTCGCCACGCGACGGTCAGATAACTTGCGGTGGTGTCTTGGGTGGGAAAGTAGCTGTAGAAGCTAAACAGCTGGCCGTCGGATGCCCCGCGGAAACCATAAATGGATTGCTTGGGGTCGCCCACCGCCATGACCGGATGTTCTTCGCGCCCCTTTGTTCCGCCAAACAAATCGGAAAATAACTGCATCTGAGCATGGGACGTATCTTGAAATTCGTCCAGCAAGACCACCTTGAAACGATCCCGCTCCGTGGCACTTGCCTGCGGTATCTCGCGGGCTATACGCGCAGCTAACGCCACTAAATCGCCATAGTCCATAACCTGCATTTGCTTCTTCAAGCGAGAATACTGCTGCACTAAAAGAGCATAGAAAACACGGTTGTGAAGCCTTTGTACCAGTTTGTTCCGCTCGCTCACAGCCCCGGGTTTATCGATGTTTTCTAATGCGGCAATTTGCTGCTGGCACCATTCAATGATGGTTTCGGGGTCAATGAGGTGCTCGGAGCACTCCCCTGCCAGTTGCATCACGCCCTCGATGATGCTCTTTTTCGACGGCGGATCAACCGGCAACAGTTTGGGATCTACAAACTCAACCAGCTGTGCGACCAGCTGCCATGCCTGTGCGCTACCCAGCATCTGCGCATCCTGTTCAATCCCCAGTCGCAGACCGTAATTCGCCACTAACGTATTGGCATAGGAGTGGTAGGTGGAAACACTGGGATCTGAAACCGGGGCATTTTCCTCATTCTGCGGAGTACGCACCATGTCTAAGCGGCGTAGCTGTTCCAAGCGCATACGCATACGCTCCCGTAGTTCACCGGCGGCTTTGCGGGTAAAGGTGACGCCCAGCACTTGATCGGCTCGAACTAATCCGTTGGCTACAAGCCAGACCACACGATCCACCATGGTCGCCGTCTTACCCGATCCGGCGCCTGCCACGACCAAACGCGGGGTGAGGGGGGAGGCAATAATCGCTGACTGTTCAACTGTAGGGCGCGGACGTCCCAGAGCATCGGCAATTTCTTCGGGAGTATATAAATGTTGTTGCATCGTAGACCTAATTCTGAGTGACCTGGCGGCCGCGGTTGCACAGCGGGCAGATATCGGGAAGTTTGCATTGAATGCCGAAAGAACTGCTGGAGGACGACGTATGCCGTGCCTCCACATGGTTGCCCGCAATCAGTTCGGCCGCTCGATTAATGAGTTCAACAGCCCAAGTGCTTGAAGAAGTGAGAGCCGGTTGTTCTTGCTCTATGTACGTCTTGGTATCTCTACCTAGTTGAATGAGGAAGGCTCCACCGGAAAGTTCCTGAAGACCCTCGAATTTCAGCTTGTTGGGTAGCGATAGATGGTGCTCGCTAAAAGCTTGCGCCATGTGCTCACCTGCGCCAGCTTCCAATGCAACCTGGTAAGAGGCGAGCTGAGGGTGCTTCTGCAGGTCAGCTTTGGTGGGCTGGGTGGAGCCTGTTTTCAAGTCAATAATCACGAATCTGCCCAGCGAGTCCACTTCTAGTCGATCCACTCGTCCGCTCAGAAGAGCATCCCGCGCTGGCCCGGGAATGAGTACACTAAAGGCACCTTCAACACCCACCAGTTTGCGCCCCAGCGTGGAAAGATCTGCGGTGTACTGCGCAAACTTTCGCACCATTGTTTCCGCACGCTCTATCACCTGCGCTGACTCCCACGTATCTGGCAAGTTCAGTTGTTTGATGCGCTGGTGTAATTCATCGAGTAGTTGATGCCGGGGAGCATCTGGCATGTCTTCAGCAAGTTCGTGTACCAGAGTACCGAGTGTTCGCGATAGGTCTGTGGCCGCCTCTGCTTTGGAAGCGGAAACAAACCAGTCCAGAGGTGAGCGGTGAATTTCGGCTACCCGGGACGGTGAGATGGGAATTGGCTCGTTCTCCCCGAACCCTGCGCCAGTTGAAGAAATCGGTAGCAGACCCCACCAGGTAGCAGGGTGAACACCGGGTAGGTGGGCTCCCGCTGTTTGGGCAGGATCATTGAGCCGATGCAAAATTTCAGTTGCCGCCTGTGCTCGGTGGAAATCGTCGTCCTGTTTTTCTGCCCACTGGCGAAGCTCAGCGATGAGAGCGCGCAAGGTCATAGGACGCCGCACTTCTACGTTGGTGCGCTGCCCCTCTGGAGCTGGCGCTACCATATCGAGAAATTCGCTCGGTGCGTCATCAACCGAGGAAACCGCAGTACAGATGAGGCGTTCGCTGGCGCGGGAAACAGCCGTAGAGAATTGCCGTAACTCATCGTAGCGGGTATCTCGTATTCGATCGCCGATAGAGACAGTCGCGGCTGCTTGCGGACCCACATCAAAAATATCGGTGAGTTGCTGGGTATTCAGTAAAGAACCACGAATGGTGGTGTTGGGCCAGGTGCCCTCTTGCAATCCGGCGATATAGACAGTGTCCCACTGCCTCCCCGCTGCGAGTGCGGGGGTAAGGATCTCAACGGCATCGTAAGAATTTGCCCGCTGAGCTAGGGTATCCATCGGCAAATCTTGGGAATCAATGTAATCCAAGAACTGTGCGGCGGTGGCACCGGGCATCTGGTCAACGTAGCGAGCAGCTGCCTCGAATAATCCGAGCATGGCATCTAAGTCGCGGTGCGCGCGGTCGGCTCCTACTCCTTGAGAGAGGGCTTGTTCTCGCCAAGGTTGGGCAAGACCCGATGCCTCCCACAGCGCCCAGAGCACCGTTTCAGCCGTTCCACCTTCTTGTTGTAGAGCTTCGGTTCCCGCCGCCAAAACATTGCTGATTCGACGTGCAGCAGCTCCGGCATTTCCCGCCGGCAAGTTGCTGGGGTTCAAGAGCGCTTCCACCAGCAAATCATCGCTGGACCGTGTTCCTCCGGCTCGGAGTTCTTCGGCGCGCAATCTCTGCCTGAGACGGCGTACGTCCATGGGAGAAGCACCTCCCAAGCGGGAGGTCAGAAGAGACAATGCAGTATCAACTCCCCATCCTTGAGCAGGGCGCTGAGTATGGGTTTCTTCTTGACCAGGTTCAGTTTCATCCTCAGACGAGCGCGGAGAAGGAGCAAGAAGAATCAGCGAAAGGGCATCAAGGAAGGGGCGCACCGCGGGTTCATCACGCACAGGTGTGAGCGCAGAAGACGTTTGCACGGGAATACCTTGCCCCACCAAAACCCGTTTGATACGAGAAACATCCGAACCATTTCGGACGATCACCGCTGAACGCGAAAAAGCTTTGCCTCGGTAAAGATGATCTTCCAAAAGCATTTGCGCTATCAGACGTGATTCATGCTGGGCTGTTTCGACTGTCAACCCTTGTACGATAGGGCGATTGTCCTGGGACTTTTCGGGGTCCAGCAGGGTGCCGTCGTCGCCTAAATTCCACAGTGCCTGTTCCTGGGTATCACCCACCGGTTCGGTGAGATCACGGCTATGCCGTGCCTGGGCGACGACGGGAATGCGGGTTGCTACCGATTCCCAGGAGCGCGCGATGTCAGGAGGCATTCTATAAGAAACATCGAGCATGTCTCGGTGCGGGTGATTCAAGATATCTTCAAGCTGGCTCGCGAGAGTAGGACGGGCGCCGCGGAAACCTTGAACTACGGTGTCGGTGCATACCGTCACGCTAAATACAGGGGCAGGTTCTGCTGAACTTTCTGAATCTGCTAAGACGCGCAGAAGGCGAAAAATAGAGGGCGTAGCCTCCTGCATATCGTCTACCAAAACCAGTTGCAGTTGAGCACGTTCGGCAGTTAGGAATTCAGGGTTTTTCAGGAATGTTTCCGTTGCCTGATGAATCAATGCCGCAGGGTCAAAAGCGTTGGGCATCCGTAGGCGGCGTATCTGCTGATATTCAGTATATAGTTGCGCCGCTGCCGCCCATTCTGGATGGTCCCAGTGCTGGGCTAGTTCTTTGACGTGCTCGGAGGTGAGGTTGTATTCGGCCATGCGGTCAAAGAAATCGCGTATTTCGTGGCGGAAACCCCGTGTTCCTAGAGCTTCATGTAAATCCACGGGCCAGAACACTGCTAGACCTTCTCCCCGGCTATGTCCGGCGAGAAGCTCGGCAATCATGACGTCCTGTTCTGGACCGGAAATGAGTTTGGGAGAGAACTCTAGACCGGGCAGGATGCCTAAAGCATGCGCTCGTCGGAGAACATCAAAGGCATATGCCTGCCAAGCGCGAATCGGCGCGGAAGACATGGTGGTTTGCGCCCGGGCAGTGAGTTCTTCGCGTATGCGAGTAGCAGATTGACGGGTGGGGGTGAGTATCAGCAAAGAGGCGGGGTCTGCGCCCTCTGAGAGAAAGCGGTGGGCACGCTCTATTATGCCCTCGGTCTTGCCGGTTCCTGGTGCACCGAGGATGAGTTCGTGCTGGGGCAAACCTGATAATTTCTGGTTCATGTTGTGCGCTCTATCCTTCTCTCTTCTACCCCTGTTTTCCCTGCAATTTCTATCTGCTAGCAGGCGGGTTCTTCAAGACTATGTCAGAACTATGGCAAAGACGACTGACAAGATAAGTAATTTTTCCCTTCATGACAGCAGGAAATCTGAGAATCGAAGAATTTTCTCAGAAGTTATATAGTCGTTCCATGACTGCATGGACTGAGCTACCCCGCGCCACCTTTGACTTAGAAACCACTGGAATTGATCCCTCAACAGCCCGTATCGTGACGGCGTCGCTGGTTTTGGTCAATCCCGATGGCACAGTGCTGCGTTCTGGCGAGTGGCTAGCCAACCCCGGTGTAGAAATACCGGAGCAAGCCGCGGCAGTTCACGGAATCACTACCGAATACGCCCAAGAACACGGGCGAGATGCCCGCGAGGTGGTCTACGAGCTGGCAATGGCTCTCGGCGGTCTCTTTCATGACGGCGTGCCCGTTATTGCATTCAATGCCGCCTACGATTTTTCGGTGCTTCATCACGAGCTCAAACGCTATGACTTCCCTGAGCTCACCTGCTATCCGGTACTTGACCCTTACGTCATCAATAAACAGGTGCACAAGTTCAAAAAAGGTAAGCGCACCCTCGAAGTTCTGAGCGCCGAATACGGCGTGAGTTTGGAAAATGCTCATACCTCTAAGGACGACGCGATGGCGGCAGAGCGGTTGCTTGCAGCGATGGCTCAGCAGTATCCGCAAATTATTGTAGATGCTCAGTCTTTGCACGAAGAACAAATAGGTTGGGCACGCGCTCAGGCTGCTGAATTTCAGGATTATCTGCAGCGCCAGGGAAAGAACGAAGTTATCGATGGTTCATGGCCTGTGCGTACTGCTAGGTGAGTAACATCGCGTTTACACGCGACCTGCTTCTGCTCAATGGATGCCACCATTGAATCGATTCTGATTCCATTCGAGAGGGATTATTGTGGCTGATTCGTCTATGGTTCCGCCCACCAATAGCATCTATCTAGGGTCCACCCGCTCCCAGCACGAGCATCTCGTGGCCCAATCAGGTGTTGTGCTGAAACTCGGGTTGCTCCTGTTGAAGTCTGGAGCGAGCGCCTACCGGGTCAAAGCATCCATGGCACGGCTAGCTCGTGCGGTGGGTTTGGAAGAGCATCATTCGCAGGTCTCTTTTACCGAAATTACTACTACTGCGTACTCTACCGGCAATTTTCGCACTGAAATTGCTGAGCAACGAGTCATGGGCATTTCTGCCTATCGGATGGATTTACTCAGCGATTTTGTCTCAAATCTACCCGAGAAAATTTCCCCTCAAGCAGCTTCCGCTGAGATTGATCGGATCGCCACGCTCCCCCATCTCTATTCAAAATTTTGGTTGGCATTGGCTGCAGCTTTCGCGTGTGCAGGCTTTGCTTTCCTTAATGGTGGTGGCTTGGTGGGGTGCCTTGTAGTTTTCGGTGCAGCTGGCATTGGTCAGTTGATTCGTACCCTTTTGATGCATCGCGAGGTCAATCATCTGGCGATTTGGTTTGTGTGTGGTGTAATTTCAGCAGGAATCTATAGCGGTACGATTGGTGTCCTTGCCTCAGCTTCACTGATTGCTCCGAACCATATGGTGGGCTTCATTTCTTCCATTCTTTTCTTAGTGCCAGGTTTTCCTTTGGTCACAGGTATGCTCGATCTTGCCCGCTTCGACTTTTCGGCGGCGATTTCACGGCTCACCTATGTTGCTCTATTGCTGGTGAGCGCATCCGCTGCAGTATGGATTCTGGCGTTCCTCTTCGAGCTCCCTTTGGACGTCGCCACCCCAGCGCCTATGACCCCTTGGATGCGTTATTCACTCCAAATGGTTGCTTCGTTTATTGCAGCCTATGGTTTCGCCATGCTCTTCTCAGCGCTCCCCTTTGCCTGTTTATGGGCAGGATTTATAGCGGCGCTAGTTAACCCAGCTCGTCTATTTCTCACCGAAGCTGGTTTGACGCCGCAGATTTCGGTTTTTCTGGCCGCGCTCGTCGCTGCTCTTCTGGCTGAACTCATCTCACCGCTCCATGGGCGGAAGTATTCCCGTATTTCGCTCTCAGTGCCTGCTGTTGTCACTATGGTACCGGGGGTGATGTTCTACCGTTCCATGGCGTATCTTTCTAACGGTAATCTCACGGATGCGATTTCCGGCATGGTTGATGTTTTTCTGATTTTCTTAGCTATTGGTAGTGGCTTAGTAATCTCCCGTTTTGTCACCGATGAGAACTGGCTTTTCAACAGAGATCTTCAAAAAGTCCGCACGTATGATTCCCATGCTCATTTACGCTAATGATGCGGTGAGAAGACGACGCCCCGGCACTCTCTGGTGAGAATACCGGGGCATCGTTATAGAGAAAATAGTCTCTTACTATTGGTGTTAGGCGGTAGCCTGAGCTGCTGCCTCTGCGGCATCGGGAAGCGCAGCAATGATTCGATCCATCACAGCATCGGTATGAGCCGATGATAAGAACCACGCCTCGAAAGCGCTCGGCGGTAAGTAGACGCCCGCGTTTAGCATGGAGTGGAAGAACGGCGCATAGCGGAAAGTCTCAGAATTCTTGATATCCGCGTAGTTATGGACGCCGTTTTCAGCCGTACCGAAAGCCACCGAGAACAGATTTCCAGCAGTTTGAATCGAATAATTCAGCCCCTGGGCATCGAAGGCTTCGACAATCGCCTGCTGCAGTTGGCGGGATTTGGCATCGATGCTCTGATAAACCTCAGCGTCTGCCGCCTGCAAGGTAGCCAAACCTGCCGCCATCGAAATCGGATTACCCGAGAGCGTACCAGCCTGATACACCGGGCCGGTGGGAGCAAGATACTCCATGATTTTTCGTTTACCGCCCAACGCTGCGATGGGCATACCGCCGCCAATCACCTTTCCGAAGGTGAAAATATCGGGAACCCACCCGCCGTCGTCGGGTGATGCAAAGCCCCAATAGCCAGCCGAAGACACGCGAAAACCGGTCAATACCTCGTCGAAGACCATCAGCGCGCCATGCTCTTGGGTAATCTCCCGCAGTCCGCGGTTAAATCCCTCGGCAGGGGTAACTACACCCATGTTGCAAGGAGCTGCCTCGGTAATGACTGCGGCAATCTGCCCCTCGTGAGCGGCAAAAGCTGCGCGGACTGCATCCAAATCGTTATAGGGCAACACAATGGTTTCAGCCGCGGTAGCCTCCGTTACGCCTGCCGAACCGGGCATTGCCAAGGTAGCCACGCCCGAACCAGCCTCGGAGAGCAAGGAGTCAACATGCCCGTGGTAGCAGCCGGCAAACTTGATGATCTTATCCCTGCCGGTATAACCGCGTGCCAAGCGAATCGCCGTCATGGTAGCTTCCGTACCGGTAGAGACCATGCGAATCTGATCGATAGCGCCGGGCAGAACATCGTTCATACGGGAAACTACCAGCTCAGCCAGACGAGTCTCAGATTCGGTAGACGCACCAAAAGAAAGACCGTGCTCCACGGCAGCATGAACCGCTTCAATAACGCGCGAATCCTTATGCCCTAACAAGCTCGGGCCCCAGCTCATAACCAGATCCACATAATTACGGCCATCAGCATCGGTCAGGTACGGCCCCTGCGCCTCCACCATGAAAGCAGGAGTACCGCCTACAGAGTTAAAGGCGCGAACAGGGGAATTCACGCCGCCGGGAATTACCTTTTGAGAGCGGGCAAATAATTCTTCAGAAACAGTCACAGGTCTAAATCCTTTTCGTTAGGTTTCTGGGGATAAGTCTAATGCGTAAGAAATCGGGATGGGGACAGTAAGGCTTCCTCCAGCGGAATAAACCAAGCAAACGTACGCCCGTTACTTCAACCAGCCAGCGACCTCGGTAGCATAATAGGTCAAAATCATGTCCGCCCCGGCACGTTTGATGCCGCTCAGCGATTCGAGAACGATGCGCTCGCGATCCACCCAGCCATTGGCAGATGCCGCCTCGATCATCGCGTACTCCCCCGAAACCTGGTAGGCAGCTACAGGAACTGGTGAGAAATCTGCTACCTCGCGCACGATATCTAGGTAAGCCATAGCAGGCTTGACCATCACAAAATCGGCGCCTTCTTCAATATCGAGCTGTGCTTCTAGAACGCCCTCGCGGCGGTTTGCCGGATCTTGCTGGTAGCTCTTGCGATCGCCGTCCAAGGATGAACCCACGGCATCGCGGAAGGGGCCAAAGAATGCTGAGGCGTATTTGGCGGAGTATGCCATGATGGCGACGTCGGTGAATCCGGCGTCGTCCAGTGCCTGACGGATGGCGGCGACCTGCCCGTCCATCATGCCCGAGGGGCTCACCATGTGGGCACCAGCTTTCGCTTGCGCTACCGCCATTTTGCAGTATGACTCTACCGAGGCATCATTATCCACTACCGTATTTCCAAATTGGTCGGTGGTGAGCGGACCACAGTGGCCATGAGAGGTAAATTCGTCGAGGCAGGTATCAGCCATAATCACGATGTCGTTGCCAAACTTGTGCCGGATAGCGGCAATTGCGCGGTTCAGGATTCCGTCTTCAGCCCAGGCAACGGAGCCTTGATCGTCTTTATCTTCATCGAGAGGTACACCGAACAGGTCGATACAGGCGATACCCGCGTCGATAGCGCGACTCACCTCGTCTAAGACCGAGTCAAGAGTGTGCTGATACTGCCCGGGCATAGATGCAATTTCCTGGGGTGACTCGATGCCGTCTCGAACGAAAAGCACCTGAATAAGGTTGCGAGGGGTCAGCTCAGTTTGAGCGACTAGCGAGCGCATTGCGGCTGTGGTGCGCAGGCGGCGAGGGCGGAAGGGAAGTTCTAGGTTTTTCATGGTGTTCCTTTAACGAAAATTCTGTAGGAAGAAAGTTAGCGGGTCAGGTGTAGAAGGGTATCGCAGGCTGCGGTTGCAAGGTCTGAAGCAGCTGGGCTGGCAGGTACGGTGGCGGTCAGACCCAATTCGACAGCTTGGAGGGCGGTTGATTTTCCAATGGCAATGAGATGGGGGAAATTCTCTCGGCTACCCTGCGGCGAAGTCACCCATCCTTGATAAAACGCCCGGAGTAACGAGGGCGCTGTAGCAATCAGAATTCGCGCAGTGGAATTATCTGCCGAGGTACGTCCCTGAGCTACTTCTAAAGCCTGATTGAGCGAAAGCGGTTCGTACTCCCCGTAAGACTTTGAGCCCTGTACGAGCGCCGATTCAGCGGGAAAGTCCCGCATTTGATAGACGGTGGCGACATCAACCCGGTGTCCTAGCGCTTTCAGTCCTTCGCGAAGTGTTGGACGAGCGTTGGCACCCTGTACGCACAAAATACGTTGGTTCAAACCAGCAGATGCTGGCCACTGTTGAATCATGTGCTGAGCATCTTGGATATCGGGAATGAAATTCGCAGTAATGCCCAGTTTTTTTAGTTCAGCAGCAGTACCCTGTCCCACGGCGGCAATCAATGTTTCCGGGGGAAAGGGTAGAGCTTGAGAAGCTATCAGTTGTTCAAAGGCCCGTACTCCATTGCGACTGGTAAACGTGACCGCATCAAACTGCCCTTTCAAACTCTGGCGGAGCAACTCGCGGGCTACTTCCCGCGCATTCTGGGGGATAAGCTCTGCCTCGTGGAGAGGTACGCAGAGCAGCTCAATTGCGCCAGAAGGTGAAGACAACAGGGATTTCCCTACCCCCTCGAGGAGCTCATCAATGAGCTCCCCAGCGGCGGCAGGTGTTCTCGTCACAAAGATTTGTGCAGATGCAGTCATTAGAGGGTCAGATTTGCCAGGCGGGCGGCGCCCATGGAGAGAAGTTCATCAGCAAGTTTTTCTCCCAATGTTTTCGCGCCATCCGCCGATAGATCGGAAGTGGTTGCTTGGTGGCGTAGGGATTCAGAGCCGTCAGGGTTTGCTACCACTGCGTCTAGGACGAGTGTTTGCTCCTCTAACCGCGCAAAAGTTCCTACGGGAGCTGCGCATCCGGCTTCTAAACGTGCCAACAGAGCCCGCTCGGCGGTCACTGCCCAACGAGTAGGCGCATGGTCGACGGCGCGAATTGCCTCTGCCAGTTCAGTAGCTTTTTCGACGTCGCTCTCGCGCACCTCCAGCGCCAGAGCGCCTTGACCAGCGGCGGGGAGCATCTGAGTGGGATCAAGATAATCGGTAACTGTCTCTTCAAAACCCAGACGGCGTAAACCCGAGGCCGCCAGAACCACCGCATCGCAGTCCCCGGCAGGTGTGCTTTGATTTCCATAGGATTCGAATCCTGCTACGCGCGCCAACCGAGTACCCACATTGCCGCGAATATCTACAATCTCGATATCGGGTCGGATCAAGCGCAATTGTGCTGCGCGGCGGGGAGATCCGGTTCCGATGCGGGCACCAGCGGGTAGTTTCTCTAAGGTCAACCCGTCGCGAGCAATCAGAGCATCACGGGGATCTTCTCGCTCCGGAATCCCCGCAACGACCAGTCCGGGGCAGGGAGCAGTGGGCAAATCTTTGAGAGAGTGCACCGCAAAGTCAACCGATCCGTCGAGCACGCGGGTACGTAGGGTTGCTGCGAATACTCCGGTACCACCCATCTGAGAGAGGGGGCCGGTCAACACATCGCCCTCGGTGCGAACGGTACGTAGTTCCACCTCAAAGTTGCCGGCTGCAGCGATTTGATCAGCTGCCATTCCCGATTGGGTGAGGGCAAGAGCAGAACCGCGCGTTCCTAGGATAAAGGTCATGAACGCGCTCCTTCTGCTTTATCGGCACCTGTATACGTAGCAATGGTAGGCTTCTGAGCTTTTGCTCGTGCCGATACGCAACAGTCAGGGTTGCAGGCGTCAAACCACCCAGGGGTGCCGCAGGCACTGGTTCTCAATTCATCCAGCTCAGCGGGATTTTGCGAAGGGGCAGAAGATGCCACACGCTGGACGATGAGTTGGCGCAACATTTCAACGTACTCGGGGTGGGTTCCGGGAGTCGGTGTCCGTGTTGCCACGAACCCCAGTTTCTCGCAGGTGTCCAGAGCCTCGGTGTCCAAGTCCCACTTGACTTCCATGTGGTCTGAGACGAATCCCAGCGGCACCAGAACCACGCCGTCCACAGTGCCTTCTAGCGCTTCGAGGGCATCGTTCACATCGGGTTCAAGCCAGGGCATAGACGGCGGACCGGAACGAGACTGGTAGACCAGCTCCCATTCCACGTCTTTCAACAGCTCAGGATGTTTTTTCTCCACTCCGGCGAGCACCGCGCGAGCAGCCTGCAGATGTTTTTCAACGTAGGCGGAGCCACCTTCGTAGTCGACGCCGCGAGGTCCCGCTTCATTTGCCGCGCTGGTGGGTATCGAGTGGGTGCAGAACATAATGCGAATCTTGCCGTTGCCGGCAGCTTTCCGCTCTGCCTGCTCTAGCCGGGCGCGCACGTCCTGTAGTCCTTCGATGAGACCGTCTTCGAAAGGCGCGATGAAACCGGGGGCGTCAAAATACTGGCGTACCTTATCGATTTGTAGCTTTCCTTCGAGGCCCAGCTGCTCTAAGGCAATACCGTAATCCTCGCGGTATTGGCGGCACGATGAATATCCCGGGTAAGCGCTGGTAGCCAGTACCAAGATTTTGCGCGCGCCCTTGTCGTAGGCCTCTTGAACTACGTCTTTGACGTAAGGCTCCCAGTTTCGATTTGCCCAGGTTATGGGCACATCGGGACCTTTTTCAGCGAGTGCCGTTTGTAGGGCTGCCAGGAGCGCACGGTTCTGCTCGTTAATCGGCGAGACTCCCCCGTTGGCGCGGTAGTGAGTGGCTACCTCTTCTAGACGCTCGTCGGGGATTCCTCGCCCTGCGGTGACGTTGCGCAGAAAGGGGATAACGTCCTCTTGGCCTTCAGGGCCGCCGAAGGAGGAAAGAATAACGAGGTCGTAATCCTGCGGTGCCTCAGAGCGCACACGGGTAAGGTTCTCTTCCCCATGGAACACCTCCAGGTTCTGCTCATTCAGAACGGCTGGCCCGTTGGTTGCAGTGTTCTGGGGGTCTGTCCGATTCGGAATAATGTCGGTGGGAAGTTGAGTCATTTAAGCAAGTACTCCTGCCACTTCACTGGCTTCAATGCGGCGACCAGTGTAGAACGGGATTTCTTCGCGGATGTAGTGGCGTGCCTCTGTGTTGCGGAATGAACGCATCAGGTCTACCAGCAGAACCAGTTCAGGGGATTCGAGGGCAATGAGCCATTCGTAGTCATTGAGTCCGAACGTTGCGATGGTGTTGGGGAGAACTTCGCGGAAGTCTACGCCCTTCATGCCGTGATTCTTCATGATTTCGCGGCGCTTTTCGGGGTTGATGGTGTACCAGTCGTAGGAGCGAACGAAGGGGTAGACGCAAATCCAACGCTCTGGGGCAATACCCTTGGCGAAGGATGGGGTGTGGTTGTTAGAGAATTCTGCATCGCGGTGTACGCCCATGGTCGACCAGACGATTTTGGTGCCGGAGAATGCAACGGTTCGGCGGATATCTCGGATAGCTGCCTGAAGGTCTTCAGGGGTTGCGCCGTGAACCCAGACCATGACGTCGGCGTCGTTGCGCATCGCTGAGACATCGTAGAATCCGCGTACGGTGACGCCGTTGGATTCAAGGCGTGCTACAACCTTGTTCAATTCTTCGGTGGCAGCTTCAGATATTGCGTTGTCCGCAGGCTGGGTATCACGGGCAAAAACGGTGTGAATGGAATAGTGGAACTGGTCATCGAGCTCGGCGGTTTCGCCGGGTCGCTGACCCTGAATCTTTCCGTGGGCATCTTTAGCGGTGGGCATGGATGCGCCGTGGCCGTGGCTGTATGCGTGTGCTTTTTCCTGCTGTGACATGGTGTTCTTCCTTTTCTGCGTCCCAGTTTGTGTTGAGCTGGCACGCGGCTTCTGTCTGGAAAATAAAATCTTTAGTCGGCTGATGTTGCGTCAATAAATTCGTGCATGGTGCGGCGGGTATCTGCGGTGACGGCGGCTAGCCCGTTGCCTGATAACCAGGCGCCCACTGCGGTAACGCCTTCTAGATCCTGCAGTGAGTTGCGAAACTGCTGTACTTTTTCGCGGTGTCCGGGGCGCATGGTGGGCAAAGAGCCCTTCCATCGCACTACGTCAGCCCCCAGTAAATTGCCCCGGGTGATGCTGACGCCCAGTAGCTTGCCTGCATCGTGCATTGCCAGAGTGATGAGCTGGTCATCATAGAGGGAAACTTCGCGCAAAGGTCCGTGGTCGTTGCCTCGTCCGTAAGACAGACGCACGACGTGTTTGCCCGGACCCATTTCCTCTGCAATCCACTTCCACTTGGCAGTGGCATGGGTTAGCGCTTTGGCGCGTACGGTGGCTACCTGATCGCTGACTAGCAGACCGGTGCCGCGGGGGCGAGAATCCAATTCTGGCTGCTCAATGGCGAGGGTAACCAGAGCAATTTCGTGCCCTGCTTTGACCTGGGGAATGGTGGAAGCATCCAAATGGGATCCCAGGATTCGCAAGGTAGTGGGTCCATCGGTTGCCATCACTAAGTATTTGCCGTGAACCGGTGCAACGCGCTCCCCCAGCTGGGGTGCCCTTTGTAGCAGGGTCCAACCGCCTCGATCGGGGTCACGGTCAACGGCGATGGCATCGTAGCCGGTGAGGATACGCACACGGCGGCGCAGAACATCACGCACCAAAGCCTCAGAGAGCTGGTTCATACCTCCTACTAGGCCAGCAACCTGGGATCCAGCCGGAGAGGCAGCTCGCAATGATGCCGAAGCGGCGGCAAGCGAACCTCGCTGGGCGAGCGCTGCCCGCAGACCGGGGATAACGCTTTCAATTTCGACTTCATCGGGATGGGTCGATTGGACGCCGGTGGTTACCGGCGCAACGAGTCGGTCGACAACCTGCTGGCCCATACGCTTGCGAACAAGTTCACCCAGAGTCTTAGCGTTGGCGCCCACAGACGCAGGGAGTAGCTTATCCATCTTGGCTCGTCGAAGACCAGCTGATGAAAGAATTTCCCGGATTGAAGGATCGCTCAAATCGCCAGGAATACCCAGAATTCCCGTGCGAGGAGCCGGGTGGGCGCCGTCTTGCAAGTACAGCCATGAGCCGCCGTCATAAGGTGAGCAAATCTTATCTTCAATGCCCAATTCGGTGAGCAGTTCCGCAACATCAGAGGTGCGGGTAGCAAACGATTCAGCCCCCGAATCGAGCACGTGCCCATCTACCTCGTGTGCGCCTACAGCACCACCGAGATGAGAGCGCTTTTCAACGAGAGTAACGCGCAGCCCCTTCATCGCTAGTTCACGGGCAGCGAGCAAACCGGAGATGCCGCCACCTACCACCACCGCAGATTCGCGGTGAGTTCGTCGGGAGTCCATAGCCATTATTGTTCAAGAATGCTTTCTACTCGTGCTGGGTAGTTTGGGTGTGAATATACTCCACCAGGCGGGTCAGGACGGCGGGGTCGGTGCTCGGGGGTACGCCGTGGCCCAGATTTACCACGTGGGTGGGTGCGCTGTTGCCAGCTGCTAGTACCTGATCGGTGTGCTCGCGCAGAGCGTCCCAACCCGATGCCAGCAAGGCAGGGTCGATATTTCCTTGCAGTGGAATCCCTCCGCCCAAGCGCTGCTCAGCTTCGGTCAGGGATAGGCGGTAGTCCACTCCAACGACGTCAGCGCCAGCCTCGTGCATAGCGCCGAGTAACTCAGCAGTACTCGTGCCAAAGTGGATACGTGGGACACCGAATTCTTCAACCATTGCCAAAGCATCCGCAGAGTGTTTCTGAACGAAACGCCGATAATCCGCTTCAGATAGTGAACCTGCCCAAGAGTCAAAGAGCTGCACCGCAGACGCGCCGGCTTCTATCTGAGCGCGAAGGAACTGGCCTGAGGTGCGTGCCGCCCACTGCCCCAGGGCTTCCCATGCTTCGGGTTCAGCGTGCATCATGGTTCGCGGGCGCAGGTGGTCGCGGGAGGGTCCGCCTTCCACCATATAAGCGGCAACGGTGAAAGGAGCCCCAGCAAAGCCAATCAGCGGGGTATCTCCTAGTTCTTTGACGGTCAGCTCAACAGCTTCGCGAATAGGATCCAACGCAGAGTCTTCAAGTTCGGGAAGGTTCTTGATCTCTTCCAACGTGCGAACCGGAGTATCGAGTACTGGACCGCGCCCGGGCACAATATCAACGCCAACCCCGGCGAGCTTCATAGGAATCACGATGTCAGAAAAGAAGATGCCCGCATCCACGTTGTGTCGCCGCACAGGTTGGAGGGTAATTTCAGCTGCCAACGAAGGAGTCAGGCAAGCATCCAACATCGGGACACCTTCGCGAACCTTTAAATATTCAGGAAGTGAACGCCCAGCCTGACGCATGAACCACACGGGACGATGCGCGCTCTGCCGCCCGGTCAGTGCTCTCATCATCGGAGAGTCAGCGGTTCCACCCGCTCGCAAGGGGTGATGGGCAGGCAGGTGCTTCAGCTGCTCGTCGGTGAGCAAGTTACGCTGGCGAAGTGATGAAGTCATATGTTCTATTGTGCCAATAAATTCTGGGTGTTTTGTCTACACTCTGTCATTTATTTGTGCTCGGCACGGTAAGGAGCGCGCATTCCCCGCTGAGTCCAACCCATTCGGGGTATCTCATTCATGAGTTTGACCTCAGCTATTCGCCAAGGTAGCTCAGACATGTTTATGATATTGAAGTCGTGACTATTTTTTCTCTCGTAGCATCTCACCAAACTGTCGATTTGAGCACCGTGGCACATCTAGCCAACGGTGCTAGTTCACTTGATGCCTCAGAACTCGATGTAGAAACCCGAGGTTTAGTGGTTCTCTCTACCTGCAATCGCCTAGAAATCTACGGGGAAACAGCTCAGGATACTGTGGCGACGGACCAAAAAGCAGAACAAGATGTCGCCGAAGTAGCCACCGCGATTTTTGAAGAACTCTCAGCGCTATCGTCCTTAGATTATTCGACCGTTGAATCAAGTTTTGACGTCTTTTTCAACGACGCTGTAGCTCACCATCTCTTCACCGTTGCCTCAGGTCTTGAATCCGCAGTTGTGGGAGAACGAGAAATCACCGGCCAAGTTCGCCGCGCCATCACTGCCGCTCAAGAAGAGGGCAAAGCCTCTGGAAATCTTGTGCGGCTTTTTGACAACGCAGCCAATACTGCCCGACGAGTAGGACAGCAAACACTCTTGGGCGCTCGCGGACGCTCGGTGGTCTCTGTTGCTTTGGACCTTGCCGACGACGTCGCCGAGAAAACGTGGAAAGACCGATCGGCTTTGGTTTTTGGTACGGGTGCCTATGCAGGTGCCACCGTTGCAGCCTTGCGAGATAGAGGTTGCCAGAATATTACGGTATATTCCTTCACCGGCCGTGCAGCTACTTTTGCCCACAAGCGTGGGGTAAAAGCGATTGACGGCGCTTCTTTGCCTCAGGCGCTGGCTAGTGCAGATGTCATTATCGGGTGTTCGGGTAGCTCTGATCCGCTCAGTGCCGATGAAATTCCTGCGGGAAAGCGGGTTATCCTCGATCTTGCCCTCACTCGCGATTTCGCCCCCGAGGTAGCCGACCTCCCAGATACAGAACTCATTACTTTAGAGTCTGTGCGCTTGGCAGCCCCTGAAGAAATGGATAGTTCCGTGCAGCTTGCCCACACAATAGTGGACAATGCTGTTGAGGAATTCCGCATTAAACAAAAGGCGCGCACTGTAGATGCTGCTATTGTTGCTCTTCGAGAGCACACCATGTCCATTCTCGACTCCGAGTTAGAGAAAGTTCGTGGACACTTTGGGTGTGGAGGAGCTGCTGATCAGGTCGAATTCGCAATGCGTCGCATGGTCAAATCCCTTTTACACACTCCTACGGTCAGAGCACGTTCGCTAGCCCAAGAAGGCAGAGAATCCGAATATATTGCGGGTCTCGAAGCACTTTACGGCATTGAAGTTTCGCAGTCTCAAGAAAAAGTCGTCCGAGATATCCCTCAGGCAGACGCATCTTAGAGTATGGCATTCATCAATCTCACACGTAGATAATTTCGCACCTTAGATACGTCAGGACACACACTTGAGCGCACATTTCGAGAATCAGTCCGAGCCCACTGCCCTCAGCGGACTCTCCGCAGAACAGGCAACCGGTGGCATTCGCCTTCCTAAAAAATTACGACGTCAGCAGTTAGTTTTTTCAGCCCTTCGAGTTTTTTCCTCCCAGGGTTATCACGTCACGACCATGAACCACATTGCGTCGGCAGCAGACGTCACCAAGCCAGTTCTTTATCAGCACTTCAAATCAAAGCGCGATCTTTATCTTGCCGTTCTCGATGAGCAAATTGATGATCTCATCAAGCGCATTGTTGAGCCTCTCTACCGCACAGAAAATAATCGTAGCCGCGTAGAGGGTGCCCTCAGCGCTTTCTTTGAGTTCATCCGCACCAATCCCCAGGGCTACAGGCTCATTTTTGAGTCTGATATTCAAAGTGACCTTGCAGTTCAAGAATGCTTGGACAAGCTCTACACCTCTATCGCGGGGCATATCGCTGGCATTCTTGGTCCCAACGCCGGTCTGCCCATCAAAGAAGCAGTCCTGCTGGCACGAACGCTTACAGGCATGGTTATTTCTGCCACGCAACACGCAATTAGCCAAGGTGCATCCACCGATGAGCTCGCTCAGGTGGAGCAACTGGTGTTCCGCTTAGCGTGGGGCGGCATTTCTATTATTGACGAAGATTGGGAATAATCGAGATCTCAAAATTTGCTCTGAGTGATATTCGAAAAATCACAGGGGCGCTCCCCCTAGACTAAATTCAACGCAAATATTTTTCGTTGAAGGAAACGGAGTAAAAGTGGAAATCAAAATTGGCGTTCAGTATGTCCAACGCGAAATCGTTATTGAGACCGAAGAGTCAACGAATGACATCAAGGCAAAGGTATCCCAGGCTTTGCAGGATAAGTCAGTTCTAGAGCTAGAAAATACTAAGGGTGCTATCACTTTGATTCCTGCCGAGCAGATTGGTTACATCGAACTCGGCGCAGAGACCAAGCCTCGTATTGGCTTTGGATTTTCCGAATAAGAATTAATAAAACCCTGATGAAGCAGTGAGAGCGTGTTGCCGCTCTCACTGCTTCATTTTTCAATTTGCTACTATGAGAAGTGTTATCTGGTTGCCCGGTCGTTGGACGGCATATACCATTTTGAGACTCTCCCCGTTGAGAGCGTACTTTTTACGATCGGCTTCCCCACTCGCGTCCTGTCTATCCCGGTTCTAAAACTGGCGGATTTCAGACAGTAGATGCACCTATATTTTCAAGGAAACCTTCGTTGACTGAAGAAATTAAGACTTTTGCCGATTACGGCTTACGAGAAGATATCTGCGAGGCACTGGCCGAACGCGGTATCCTTTCTCCTTTCCCTATCCAGGCACTCACCCTTCCCGTCGCTCTTGGCGGCCATGACATTATCGGCCAGGCGAAAACCGGTACAGGTAAGACCCTCGGTTTTGGTTTGCCAGCTATTCAGCGAGTGGTTGGCCGAGATGACGCCGGTTGGTCCCACCTCAAATCCCCCGGTGCGCCTCAGGCACTCATCGTGGTCCCTACCCGCGAGCTTGCTATTCAGGTGGGTTCTGACCTTGAAGCTGCGGCGAAGAAACGCAACGCTCGTACAGTCACCCTGTACGGCGGTGTGCCTTACGAATCGCAGGTTAAGGTTCTGGATGAGGGCGTCGAGTTGGTAGTGGGCACCCCCGGTCGCCTGATCGATTTGCAGCGCCAAAAGAAGCTGAATCTTTCGCAGGTCAAGATTGTAGTTCTTGACGAAGCCGATGAAATGTTGGACTTAGGCTTCTTGCCCGATGTTGAAAAACTCCTGGCGGTCCTGCCCGAAGTTCGCCAGACTATGCTGTTCTCAGCCACTATGCCCGGCCCCGTAGTAACTATGGCTCGCCGCTACATGACCAAGCCTATGCATATTCAGGCGTCGTCTCCGGACGATGAGTCTATTACTAAGGCATCCATCCGCCAGGTGATTTACCGTGCGCACCCGCTGGATAAGGACGAGCTGGTCGGCCGCATCCTCCGTGCGAACGGTCGCGGTCGCACCATCATTTTCTGTAAGACCAAGCGATCGGCCGCGAAACTTGCCGACGAACTTAACACCCGCGGATTCGCCGCCGGCGCCCTTCACGGTGACTTGAACCAGGGAGCGCGCGAACAGGCTCTTCAGGCGTTCCGTGATGACCGCGTTGATGTTCTCGTGGCAACCGACGTCGCCGCTCGCGGTATCGACGTTGATGACGTCACACATGTCATCAACTTCCAGTGCCCCGAAGACGAGAAGACCTACCTGCACCGTGTGGGTCGCACCGGACGCGCGGCGAACAATGGTACCGCAGTCACCCTGGTGGATTGGGAAGATGTCCCCCGCTGGTCGCTCATCAACAAAGCACTGGAGCTGGGCGTTCCTGAGCCCGTAGAGACTTACTCATCCTCCGATCATCTGTTTACTGACCTCGATATTCCTGAGGGCGTCAAGGGCAAGTTGCCCCGCGACGAACAGACGAAAGAAGGCCTCTCTCAGAACCACTCAGCCGGAGTTCGGAGTAATAATCGCCGCAACGAGCGCGTTGGTTCTCGCCAAGGCAACGGCAGGAACCGTAACCGCTCGGAGCGCGGTGGCGCTCGCCGCCGCGACGGCGAGAAATCTGCACAGAACGAGAAGTCCAATAATCGCCGTCCTCGGCGCCGGCGCGCTGATGGGGATTCCGCGCAGAAAACGGCAGACTCTCGTGAAAAATCGGTAGAGAAGTCTTCAGATGGCACGCGCCGTCGTCGACGTCGCCGCAAGCCCGCGGATAACAAGGGCGAGTAAGTAGTTCTTGGCGGGGAAGGAGCAGGTGATTTCACCGGTTCCTTCCCCTTTCTATCTACTGGGTGAAAAGGTGGAAAGTTTCCGGATGCGTTGAACCGTGTGCCGATCGGTGGTGTTTTCACCCAGACGGTTTGGCTTGCCAGCACCGTGATAATCAGATGACCCGGTTACCAACAAGTCATGCTCGAACGCTATGCTATGTAACCATTTCTGGTCTTCAAGTGAATTATCGCGGTGATGAACTTCTAGCCCGGCAAGTCCCGCATCAATCATTTCTTCGATGAGCTCTGCAGAGGCAATGCGGCCTCGACTACGAGCGCGCGGATGCGCCATAACCGGCACTCCCCCGGCGGCACGTACCAGCCGTACGGCTTCAACCGGATTCACTGCATAGTGCGACACATAGTAGCGCGATTGTGGGGTGAGGATGGAAGCGAAGGCTTCTGAGCGGTTCTCCACAGCACCGGCTGCCACGAGAGCATCAGCTATGTGGGGTCTGCCTACAGTGGCTCCCTCACCCGTTTGTTCCATGACGTCGTCCCAATCGATAGGATAGTCTTCGCTCAGAAGAGTCACCATCCGCTGGGCACGGTGAATGCGGGATTCGCGGGCACGAGCAATTTCCTGCAAGAGTGGCTGATAGGTGGGATCATGCAAGTAGCTGAGCAGGTGAATGCTCACGCCATGCCCCGCACAGGAAATTTCCATTCCCGCCACAAAATCTAGTCCTAGTTTTTGAGCGGTTTGATCTGCTTCAGACCAGCCAGCTGTGGTGTCATGGTCGGTCAGCGCAAAGCCGTCTAAACCTGTTTCAGCAATTTCCTGAACCAGATCTTTGACCGACTGAGTACCGTCTGAAATTTTTGAATGCACATGCAGGTCATAACCCATGCCTCTATCTTAGGTCGCTTGCACCCATAGCCAGAAGTGAACCGGAGATGATAAGCGTTACCTGCCGTATTAGAGTTAAAACCATGAATACTTCTGAGAACAATTTTGAAATAGATTATCAGCCGCTGGAAGAGCGTGTTAATAATCGTTCGCAGCCTCCTAAATCCCATGCTTTTACTGAGTTTATTAGTTCTAACTGGGCACCGAGCAACCAGCAGATTCCCAATCGTGCTGAGGTAGCCGATTTTGCTGCAAAGCGCCGTCGGGCTATTTCATTGAAGTTCCCCGGTGAGCGTTTGGTTTTGCCTGCGGGTCCTTTGAAAGTTCGCTCTAACGATACGGATTACCGCTTCCGCCCCCATTCTGCTTTTGCACATCAGACGGGGTTAGGTACCGACCATGAGCCCGACGCAGTGCTGGTTTTTGAGCCTGTAAAAGAAGGCGCTGGGGATAATGGTTCGAATCATGAGGTGACTCTTTACTTCCGTCCTTTGGCGGGGCGAGATACCGAGCAGTTCTATTCGGATCCTCGATACGGTGAATTTTGGATTGGCCCCCGCCCCACCCTTGCTGAAATTGAAGCTGAGTACGGTGTGAAGTGTAAAGATCTTTCCGAGCTCGAAGTTGCTATCACCAAGAATGCCGGAAATAAAGCGCTCGGTGGTGTTCAGATTCGACTGGTGCGCAATGTCGATTTGAACATCGACGCGCTGGTGGATACCTCGCGGTATAACACCGGCGTTGATTTGGAACAGGCAGATGCCACCGATGCTGTGTTGACCGAAGCGCTTTCCGAGGCTCGTTTGGTGAAGGACGCGGTAGAAATCGATAATCTGCGCCGTTCGGTAGCGTCTACCGTTGAAGGGTTCGAAAACGTTATTCGAGCTTTGCCTCGTGCGGTAGCGCACCGTCGTGGCGAACGCGTTATCGAAGGTGCTTTCTTCACGAAAGCCCGCGAAGAGGGCAACGACTTGGGTTATGACACCATTGCTGCCTGCGGTAACAATGCCACCGTACTGCACTGGATTCAGAACACCGGTGCAGTCGAAGAGGGCAAGCTAGTACTGTTGGACGCCGGTGTTGAGGACGATACGCTGTACACCGCTGATATCACCCGTACTTTCCCCGTCAACGGAAAATTTTCCGAAGTTCAGGCAAAGGCTTATCAGGCGGTGCTGGACGCTGCAGATGCGGCATTTAAGGCAGCAGTTCCTGGCAATAAATTCCGCGACGTCCATGCTGCAGCGATGAATGTTCTCGCCTCCCGCCTTGAGGACTGGGGGCTTCTGCCGGTCAGCGCCGAGGTCGCTCTTTCGGACGAGGGCGGGCAACACCGTCGTTGGATGCCGCACGGCACCAGCCACCATCTAGGGCTGGATGTGCACGACTGCGCGCAGGCGAAAAAAGACCTCTACTTGGATGGCACTATCGAAGCGGGTATGGTCTTCACTATCGAGCCCGGTCTGTACTTCAAAGAAGAAGATCTTTCCATTCCAGAAGAACTACGAGGTATCGGCATTCGATTGGAGGACGATGTCCTGATTACTGAAGCAGGCAATGAGAATCTTTCCGCTGCGTTGCCTCGTACGGTTGAAGAAATTGAGCAGTGGATGGCAGAGCTAGCTCAATAGAGCAATCTTGCGTCCGAAGACAAGAACAAGGCCCATCACCGCTCAGGTGATGGGCCTTGCTCATGAGTTCAGCAGATAACTGTTCTACAGTGTCTCTCAATCAAGAGAGGTCATAAGTTAGGACTTGCGGGAACCGTGGTGTTCCGAGGGCTCCTCTGGGGCAGATGAAGCAGGTGCGTTGCGTACGGAATCCTGAACCTCTTGAGAATCCTCTACCTTCAGACCGTATCGTTGAGGACTCTGCTCTTCTCGCACCTTTTCGATTCTCTGTTCAGAATCGTCCGGGCGCATTGGTTCGGTGCGCACCATCTTGGCGTACTCTTCGGGGTCGTCAATGCGTAGCCCAAATTTGCCGCCGGCGGGCGAGCCGTCCCTGTTATATTCGGGGCCAACAAAGGTGGTGGGATCTGCTTGTTCATGGGAGTGCCCCTGAACTACAGATGATGGTGTTCCCGATGCGGGGGTATTGGGGCGTGCTAGCTGCGGGCGGAAGTTCTGGGAACGGACGCCCAGTACTTCACGAGCCTGTGCCGCTACGCTGGGATTGCTCATCAGCGAAAAAGCTGTAGGAATCATTTGCTGGCGCATCTGGAAGGCGCCGTTCTTGTTCCCCCGAGAAAAAGAGAGAATGCCAAAAATCATCCAGATGGCAATGCCCAAGGGTACTGCGGAAGCAAGATGCGGCAAGACTGATGTGCCGGTCACCAATGCGGTCACCACGCCGATTAGAGCACCGAAGGTTGCACCGCTAAGCGCTGAGCTCAAAGCAATACGTGGATATGACAGCTTGCCTATAAAATATTCAACTTGTTTGAGGTCATGCCCCACCACAAAAAATGCCTGGGCAGGTAAGCCTGCGCTCGTCAGACGCCCCATCGCGGCATCCAGTTCTGCACGAGAAGTAAAGTTTTGCACCAGCTCACCGCGGGGAATTTTGCCGGCTTCTGGAATAACGGGTGTTATCTGTTGCTCATTCATGTACATTATTTTTCCGTGTTTACCGCAAAGATTCCTAATAATTGCCCAAGGTATCGCAACAGGCGAAAAAATGAGTAAATTTTGACTCCTTGACAGGGAAATCTACTCGTTTATCTCACACTTTTCTCTGGGACTCCCGATTTGCCCTCAATATCCCCTAATCTTGAAAGGGTGAGTACTACACCGAACAAAATCTTTATTGCCCGTCTACTCGGCATGGACGTTTTTGACCCCCTGGGTGATCGTCTAGGACGATTACGCGATATTGTGGTGCTCAAACAGAGTTTTGGTGCCCTTTCCGCGTTGACAGGAACCGCTGGACAAAAGGGCAAAGAGCCCATCGTAGTGGGCATCGTGATTGAAGTCCTGGGTAAGAAACGAATTTTTGTACCTATGACCCGCGTAACGACTATTGAATCTTCGCAGATTATCTGTACCGGTTTGGTTAATCTCCGCCGGTTCGAACAGCGTGGATCCGAGGCACTGGTCGTTGCTGAAATTTTTGACCGCAAGGTACGACTGACCGACGGTTCAGGTGAAGCAATGGTTGAAGATGTTGCCATGGAGCAGCGCCGGAATGGTGACTGGTTCCTCTCCGAGCTCTTTGTCTCTCGCGCCCACGAAACCGGTGGTCTGCTGCGCCGTCGTAAAGATACTCTGATTGTGGACTGGAATGAAGCGATTCTCTCCACCGATTTAGAACCCCAGGCTGCGACCGCGTTCGTCGAAAACCATGCAAACGCCAATCCTGCGGACTTGGCAGATGCCATCCACGAGATGAACGACAAGCGCATGGTCGAAGTTGCCCATGAACTCCAAGATGAGCGCCTAGCAGACGTCTTGCAGGAACTTCCCGAAGATGACCAGGTGGAAATTCTTTCTCACCTCGATGTGGAACGCGCCGCCCAGGTTCTCGAGGAAATGGAACCGGATGACGCCGCCGACCTCCTCAACGAACTATCCGATGCTCAACGTGAAGAACTGCTGCACTTGATGGAACCAGAAGAAGCAGACGATGTCCGTCGTCTTCTGGAATATGAGGAGGGAACCGCAGGTTCGTTAATGAACCCTGTTCCAATTATTCTCTCCCCCGAAGCTACCGTTGCTGAGGCACTGGCGCATATCCGGCAGGAAGAAATTTCCCCCGCGATGGCAGCTGCCGTCTTGGTAGCCCGTCCCCCGTTGGAAACCCCCACTGGTAAATATCTAGGTATGGTTCATATGCAGCAGCTTCTTCGCTATCCGCCCAGCGAGCTGGTGGGAACACTTTTGGATTCCTCCATCGAACCGGTCTCCGATATGTCTTCTCTTGCGGAAATTTCCCGCATCCTCGCAACGTATGACCTCACCATCATACCCGTCGTCAACCAGCATGACCGATTAGTCGGTGCGATTACTATTGACGACGTGTTAGACGCTATCTTGCCCGAAGACTGGCGAACCTATGACGATGGAACTCCGATTCGAAAGGTAGGACGCCGTTTTGAGTGATAAGAACCGCGACCGTTCCTCCACCGATGAACACCTCTCCCAGCCCCAGGCAGCTCGTCGCAAGTTTGCCTTCTCGTCGAATCCCGATAGCTTTGGTCGCGCCACTGAATCTATTGCGCGATTCATGGGTACTCCCACCTTCTTGCTCTACATGACGGTCTTCTGCGGTCTCTGGCTGGGGTGGAATACCTTGGCACCTGAAGAGATGCAGTTTGACCCCCGTTCATTGAACTTCACTCTGCTCACGTTGATGCTTTCTTTGCAGGCATCCTATGCTGCCCCGCTGCTCCTTTTGGCGCAGAATAGGCAGGACGACCGCGACCGCGTGATTGCCTCACAGGACCGTAAGCGCGACCAAGAAAACCTGGAAGAGACCCAGTACCTCACCCGTGAAATTGCCGCTTTGCGCATTGCTTTGCGCGAGGTGGCCACCCGCGATTACGTACGTAGCGAATTGCGCGACATCATGGAAGAACTACAGAAAATTCAGGATAAGCAGAATCAGTTAGATCAGTATGTGCCGGAAGCACGAGATCCACTGACCGGTTCTGTAGCTATCGTGACTGAAGAATCGCGGAAGAAGAAAAAGGTTAAGGATGTCGATGAGAGCGAGCACGACTCCCCTAACCAATAGCCTATTTACCGCAGCAACCTAAGGATAATCCCGTGTTAGACGAAGCCCTGTTTCAAGCGCTGGCTGAAGTATATGACCCCGAGTTGCGCAAACCCATCACCGAATTGGGAATGGTCGAATCTGCGCAAGTTCAGGGTTCCTTAGCTCAGGTTTCAATCCTGCTGACCATAGAGGGGTGCCCGCTTCGCTCCACCATCGAGACAGAGGTACGCCAGGCTGCCCTGGGTTTAGATGGAATAGAGCAGGTAGAAGTCTCTGTGGGCTTTATGAGCCTCGAGCAACGCTCGGCATTGCGGTCTTCACTGGGTCATACTAAAACCAATCCTTTCGCTGTCAAAGAATCATTGACGCGCGTTTTTGCCGTCGTCTCGGGCAAAGGCGGGGTAGGTAAATCCTCCATGACCGCCAATCTTGCCGCTGCTTTTGCCGCGCAGGGGCTCAGCGTGGGTATTGTAGACGCCGATGTTCACGGC
Source organism: Rothia sp. ND6WE1A (assembly GCF_001683935.1). NCBI lineage: Bacteria > Bacillati > Actinomycetota > Actinomycetes > Micrococcales > Micrococcaceae > Rothia > Rothia sp. ND6WE1A. The sequence goes on from NZ_LXTU01000054.1 coordinate 50,621, forward strand.
TTCTCGATTCCTGGTCTCATGGGTATTACTCAACCACCCACCCGAATGGACGATATGATTCTCCCGCCGGTCGTTGAGGTACCTTCGTCTGCCTCCCCCGTTTCAGACGGGACAGCAGAAACTCACGGGTTTGTGAAAGTTATTTCCATCGGCATGTTTATCGAAGGAAATCAGCCTGTAGCGTGGCGAGGCCCCATGCTCCACCGCGCATTAGAGCAGTTTCTCACCGACGTCCATTTTGGTGATTTGGATGTGTTGTTACTCGATCTACCGCCCGGCACCGGAGATATTGCGATTTCGATGGCGCAACTTCTCCCTCATGCCGAGTTGCTTCTTGTTTCTACGCCTCAGCATGCAGCAGTGGAAGTTGCAGAACGAGCCGGTACCCTCAGCTTGCAAACCGAACAAAAAGTTGCCGGTGTGATTGAAAATATGGCAGCTATGCGAATGCCAGATGGTTCGTTGCTAGAAATTTTTGGCTCGGGCGGCGGAGAACAACTCTCTGATCGACTCACCGACGCATTGGGATACGACGTGCCGCTTCTAGGTTCTATCCCCCTAGAAACCGACGTGCGAACCGGCGGCGATGAGGGAATGCCCATCGTCTGGGGCGCGCCAGAGACCGAAGCAGCGCAGACTATTTCCCATATTGCAGAAGAACTTGCCCACCGGGGTCGCGGGCTCGCAGGAAGACCCCTGCCCCTAAACTTTTCTTAGGTAGCGTCGGTATCAAAAGGGGCATAAGCGCCACGCGGTAGACGGCGAAGGTTCTGTTCAACCGGCTGGTTCAGCGCCATCTGCTCTTCAGCACGAGCTGCTCGCTCGGCGTCGTCCTCAGCTAATGCCTCACGCACAATCGTGCGAGGGTCGTACTGGCGAGGATCATACTGTTTCCAGTTGAAATCCCCCAGCGGATTTTCTCCCATGGTTTCTTTAAGGTCATCTCGCGCTTCAAACGCGATACCTCGAACCCATTTCACGCCTTCTTTAAGCTTTTGGGCGTATTCAGGCATGCGTTGAGGACCGATCACCACCAAAGCGAGGATGATCAGTATCAAAAATTCCATACCGTTGATACCTAACACATATGGAAGATTACCAGTAAAACCTGAAGAACACTGAAAATTTGAGGGGGTTCTATATGATGAACACAGCAGGGTTTTGTGGATGAGGTGGAACAAACAGTGTTTTCAAAGGACGAAATAAGACCTGACCGGAACAGCATTTGGGCTTTTATCGAGGAATTTCCCGAGGAGAGCTCAGATATTACGGACGCCCGGAAAGCCGCCCGAGAACTCGGAGTGCAGCCGGTCAGCGCCCATACGGCTGATTTGTTGCGGGTTTTGGCGGCGTCTACTCATGCTCAAAATATCTTAGAGGTGGGAACCGGCACGGGGGTCTCTACTTTGGCGTTGCTTCAGGGCATGGAACCGGGGTCTGCCCTGACCACCTTAGATATTGATAATTCTCGCCTGCAGCGAGCTCGGTTAGTTATTCAGAATTCTTCACACGGCAGAAAACACCGAGTACGCACCATCTGCGGCGATACCGCCGAAGTTCTCCCCCGGCTCTCTCAAGGATCCTACGATCTTGCTTTTGTAGATACATCCGTAGAATCTGCAGAGTATTCGGTACTTTCTTGTCTCTCACTCATCAAATCGGGCGGGTTACTCATCATGCACAATGCTCTCAACCAAGGGCTAGTAGCTCAACCTACCGCTCGGGATCCGCAGACCGTTGTGCACCGTCGTCTGCTTCAAGAAATCCAAGAATGCACTCACGATGTGTTCGTTTCATTGGTTCACTCCAACCTGGGTTTGTATTTGGTCTACAAACGCTAGCAAGTAATATTTCCCAATGTCCCCTGAGAATACTCAGGTTAGTGTAAGAATAAATTTTATCGGTATAGGTAACCTTTCGTTAACTATCTGATGGAGCCTGCAGGCTCCTCTCCCCTAACACTCTTTCGCACTGAGGACTTTCGATGAAGAAAACTCTCCCCCTGCTTGCTCTTGCGCTGGTTTCTCTGACCGGTTGCGTCAATATCAACAACGCTGCTCCCGAGGAGTCAGCCTCAAGCTCTCCCAGCGCCTCCCCCAGTTCAGCCGTCACAAGTTCGACAACGGCTGCGCCAGCGTCGTCGAGTAAAGCACCGGAATCGCCATCGAGCTCTCCCTCCGAGACGCCGGTTCATGCGATGCCTGAGAAGACGCAAAATGCCTCCAAAACATCTTTTGCAGGAACGACCGCAAAAGGAAATGATATTTCCTTCTATATGCTTCCTGCGTTCGACCAGGACACCATGAATGGAATGATGCGCAGCACTGGTCTGTCGGGCTCGTGGGCTTCACTGTGCTCGTCCTCTGCTACCCAGCAACAACTCACGGAAACCGCAGTGAACACCGTTTCATCCAGTGGTTCGGTACACACATGGATGTCCTTCAAATATGCGGCGCCTTATCTGGACGTCATGACCGAGTCCCAGAGCCAACTACTAGAGCAAAAACTGGTTGATGGCCCCGCCGAGGGCACAAACTTGACCTGTATACCGGTGATTACCCAACAAGTCTCAGCTTCATTGCAGGGGTATCCCTCCGCTACCGTGGGTCAGTATGTAGGTAGCCAAAATCTGGTTAATACCGTTGAAATCTATTAATACCTAGCACCTCGTTGCCCCATAAAAAGTGCCCTGCCGATTCTTCGGCAGGGCACTTTTTATGGCTGATTAGCTAAAATCTTCGAGGCACTTTTTCAGAGCTTCAATCTCATCGGTCGAAATTTCCAGGACGAGACGTCCGCCGCCCTCAATAGGAATCTTCATGTTGATGCCACGTCCTTCGCGAACGATTTCAAGTGGCCCTTCGCCCGTGCGTGGTTTTTGTGCGGCCATACTCAATCTCCTTGTTATAAGTCCACGTTCGGGGAACCGAGTGGGATCAATTCTGTGATATGCCCCATGATAACCCGGAATAATCGTCAGATTTTGTACATCAGCTGGGAAAAATGTCGTTTTCTAGGCTTAGGGCGGATAGTCTCCGCCTGTGGGAAGCTGTTTCCAGTGCCAGAGCCAGCCAACCCACCCGAACTGAAGAGCGGCACCACCGAGCACCAAAAGCATCCGATACGCTCGATCAGCTGAAACCGCCACCGTCACCAGCGCTAGTGGGAACAGGGGTAACAGCATTCTAAAAAGCGAACTCTGCGGGTTAAGGAAAAGCACCAGATACGCCGCGTAGCACGCACACCACATGATGAGGACGGGGTGAAGAGTTCTGCGGATGAGACGGGAGCTGAGCAAGACGATAAAGCCAATGAGGAGAACAATGAAAAGTATTGGCCCTGCCGCCCCAAAATATTCGGTACTCTGCTTAAACCAGGGCGCCACTAAGTAAAGATCGCTACCCCGCCACGCTGTTTCGGTGGCCGTATAAGCATCTACTCGCCCCGTCCTGATCCAAGCGATAAGGGGCCAGAGCAAGGCAATCCCGCAGATTAACAGGGCAGAAATAAGCTGCGAAGCATGCTGAGCGAAGGACTTACTCCAACCCAGCGGCGCACCCGGTTGATCTGCGCCGGTGTGCATACCGCGGGCGTCGATAATCCACGCGATAAGCCAGAGCAGACCGGCTGTTGCTCCCAGAGGCACCCCTACAGGGCGAGAAAAACATGCAGGAATGGCGAGGAGCACTGCCCACCAGAATTTGCGATTCATCAGCGCTAAGAGTACCGCTGCTACGAACAATAGATTCAAAGATTCGGCGTAGGCGACCTGTAAGACCGGGGAAATAGGGGCGAAAGAAAATACCGCTACTCCCCAAAGAGCCATAGATTCTACGCTGGACGGTTCGCTGAGAACCGCCGAGACACGCCCCGCTCTCAACGTGCGTAAAGAAGTCTCGAACAGACGATATATCAGGCACGCTGCTCCAAAGCCACTCACTAAGGAAACGGCGGCAGCAACTGGCGGATAGCTCACTCCCAAGAGATTCATCAGAGCAGAATTTACCAATGGATAGAGCGGGTAGAACGCCCACGGGTTCTCTGCAACGGTGCCGGTAGGAGTCAGCGGAAGCTGAGTAGGATAGCCAGTCTCAGCAATCTTGCGATACCAGTCGGCATCCCAAATATTAACAAAGCTGAGGTAGTCCATGGGTTGGTCGCTCCACGGACTATATTTTTCCTGTTTCCCGACGACAGTAAAAAGCACCCAGCCAAAAACACGGCTGACGGCAAAGATAATGAGTACCTGCACATAAATATTTGCGCTGCGGAAGGCCTTCTGATAATTTTCCCATGCCATCATGACCCGCAACGAAAGTGCATCTCTTTGTCTAAGCATGGTGGTGTTTTTCTTCCAGCTGACTCCGCAAACGAGTATTTTCCTCAGCCAGCAACGTCAGCGCCTGGTCTACCTCATCTGGATTGTACCCGCGCCACGACGTCGAAAATCGTTGCCTCTTTACCTCAGCGACTGTAGGGCGCGACGATAAAACCAAAGGCATTTCAAGATCAGACTCGGGAGCTATTCCATCATTCGATATATGATTCAACACATTTCGAGCAGGAAAAATCCGGTCAGAACCCAAGAGGGCAATACTCACCATCGTTAGAGCCAGAACTATAAAAGTTATGAAAACCAGTACATAATTCACCGATCAATTCCCTCACATTTTCTGCATTACCGTCATATCCTCACCACCATATTGCATGAAAATGAATATTTTCTTTGCGTTCTGTAACACAGTGGTAACGCAGTTCACTGTAAGGTGTTCCTTGTACCTATCACACACCGCGCCCATCTTCGAATAACGATGCAGGGCACGGCTCACACATCCCTCAGGAGGAACCCTCGTGAATGAAGCGTTGGTTCAGCTGAAGTCCGTTAACAAACATTACGGATCTCTGCATGTACTCAAGGACATCAATCTGGAAGTAGGCAAGGGCGAAGTTATTATTCTGCTCGGTCCCTCAGGTTCCGGTAAATCTACTCTGTGCCGCACTATCAACCGTCTCGAAACCATCGATTCCGGTTCGATTTCCATTGACGGCAAAATACTCCCTGAAGAAGGCAAAGAACTCGCAAATTTGCGTGCCGAAGTGGGAATGGTTTTCCAGTCATTCAATCTCTTTGCCCATAAGTCAATTCTCGACAACGTGACGCTGGGACCCCGCAAGGTTCGCGGGCTCTCAAAAGCCGAAGCTGAAGAAGAAGCAATGGCTTTGCTCCGCAAAGTGGGCGTGGATTCCCAGGCTCAGAAAATGCCCGCGCAGCTCTCCGGCGGTCAGCAACAGCGTGTAGCTATTGCACGCGCTCTCGCTATGCGCCCCAAGGTCATGCTCTTTGACGAACCAACCTCCGCGCTTGACCCCGAAATGGTCAATGAAGTGCTGGACACCATGGTCAACCTGGCACGCGAAGGCATGACCATGATTGTGGTGACCCACGAAATGGGCTTCGCCCGTCGTGCAGCAGACCGCATTGTCTTCCTTGCCAACGGCGAAATCGTTGAGCAGGCTACACCCGATGAGTTCTTCTCCAACCCCAAGTCAGACCGCGCCAAGGACTTCCTCGGCAAGATTCTCAACCACTAAGGAGTATCACATGGCTCTGATGAAGAATCTGAAGAAGAAAAGCCTGGTAGCTATGGCGCTGGCAGCTACAGCCACCTTGGCTTTTTCAGGATGTGCTTCTACCGATGATTCGGGCGATAAAATCCGCATTGGTATTAAGTACGATCAGCCAGGTTTGGGCTACCAGGACGGTAAGAATTACACCGGTTTCGACACCGACGTCGCCCGCTATGTAGCCAACGAGCTCGGTTACCCTGAAGATCGAATTGAATGGGTCGAAGCGCCTTCTGCTAACCGTGAGAACATGCTTTCAAACGGTCAGGTAGACATGATTTTTGCTACCTATTCCATCTCCAATACCCGTTTGAAGACCATCGACTTTGCCGGCCCCTACTTTGTAGCCGGTCAGGACTTGCTGGTACAGAAGGACAACACCGACATCACCGGCCCCGATTCGCTCAACGGCAAGGATCTCTGCTCTGTCACCGGCTCAACCTCAGCCAAAAAGATTCAGGACAAGTTCGCCTCCAACGTGCAGCTCGTTCAACAGAATTCTTACTCTGACTGCGTAGTTGCTCTTAACGCTGGCATGGTCGATGCAGTGACCACCGACGACATCATCCTCGCCGGTCTGGGAGCTACCAAAGCGAACAAAGGCGAGCTCAAGCTCGTGGGCAATACCTTCACCACCGAAAAATACGGTGTGGGTCTACCCAAGGGTTCTGATAAGTGCAAAGACATTAACACCGCCATCAACAAAATGGTTGAAACCGGCGAATGGGAAAAAGCACTGGAAAAGAACGTCGGCGACTCCGGGTTCAAATTTAACAAAGAGCTCAACCCGCCCAAACTTGGCGATACCTGCGCTCAACCCACTGAAGACAAAAAATAAACAACAATACTTTTAGAATTGGAGGCTCCCGTGTCATTCGGCGAACAGCTCTCCACGCTCTTTGATACCTATAACGTGCTGGGCGCGTTCTGGGTGAATGTTCAGCTCACTTTCTGGGCAGCTATAGGTTCTTTCATCATTGGTTCGGTTCTTGCGCTTATGCGCATTTCTCCGGTGCCGTCGTTGCAGTTTATTGGCACCGCGTACGTGCATATTTTCCGCAACACCCCGCTGACCATTTTGATGACCATGGCAATTTTGGGCGTGTGGACTCAGTTCCAGCTTCAGCTGGTATCTGACTTCAAAGCAAACTTCTTTATCTACGCTGTGATTGTGTTGGCAATCTACCACGCAGCTTTCGTGTGTGAGGCAATCCGCTCGGGTATCAATACCGTACCGGTTGGTCAGGCGGAAGCAGCTCGTGCCATTGGACTAGGGTTCTTCCCTGCCGCACGTCATATCATTTTCCCCCAGGCGCTTCGTGGTTCAATTACCCCCTTGGGCAACACCCTGATCGCACTGGCAAAGAACACCACCGTAGCTACCGTGGCTTCGGTTGCTGAAGCATCGGGAATGATGAAATCAATGATTGAGTTCAACTCGGATCTCATCTTCGTCATCTTCTTGATTTTCGCCATGGGCTTCGTCGTCATTGTCGTGCCCATTGGTATTCTGACCACCTGGGCATCTCGTAAATTGGCGGTGAAACGATGAGTTCGTCTGTACTTTTTGACGCGCCCGGCCCCCGAGGCCGCGCCCTCACACGTACTTTCAATGTGATTGCCCTGATTCTTTTCTTGGCATTCATTGCTTACGTCTTGGTGATTATGCACCGCCAGGGCCAGCTAGAGGCTGAAAAATGGGCGGCGCTTTTCACAGCCCGCGCTTGGGAGTATTACTTCATCCCAGGTCTGATTTCGACCCTCAAAGCAGCACTTCTTTCCGTCATTACCTCACTGATTTTTGGTATGGCATTTGGCTACATGCGCCTGTCGACTTCAGCACCCGTCCTGTGGTTTGCCACCGTGGTCGTTGAATTCTTCCGTGCAGTCCCCGTGCTGATTATGATGATTTTCTTCTGGCTGTTCTTGGGAAAGCTTGCGCTTTTCTCGCCCCAGCAGCTGCCGTTCATCGCCGTCGTTATTGGTCTAACCCTCTACAACGGTTCAGTGATTGCTGAGCTCTTGCGCTCTGGTGTGAAGCAGCTACCGAAGGGCCAGGGTGAGGCAGGCCTTGCTATCGGTTTGACCCCTGGCAAGGTTCTGCGATCCATCCTGATGCCTCAGGCAATGGTGACCATGCTTCCTTCATTGGTCAGCCAGTTCGTGGTGATTTTGAAGGATACCGCTTTGGGTTACATCATCTCCTATCCCGAGCTGCTGGCTTCTGCCCGCCGCTTTGGTTCCGGTGAAGGTAATATTTTGCAGACCCTCGTGTTGGTAGCGGTCATGTTCATCGTTATCAACTTTGCGCTAACGATGCTCGCCACTTGGCTCTCGGGATTCCTCTCCTCACGCTCCTCAACCGGTGTGAAGAAGGCAGACGGTATCCCCGGCGAAATCGACAACCCGAACCCCGCAACTATTGCGATGTTCAAGTTGCCTAAAAACTAAATAAGCAGAGACTTTTCCCTCAGCAAAATGCCCCGTGCAGATTTCTCTGCACGGGGCATTTTTGTAATGAGTCTAGGCGGTAAGCCAGTTTTTCAGCTGCTCATAGGTTCGCTGAATATCTGAAGCTTTCACATGTTCATTATCGGAGTGGGCTAAAAGGGCATCTCCGGGGCCGAAGTTCACCGCAGAGATACCAATTTCTGAGAAGCGCGCCACGTCCGTCCACCCGTATTTAGGTTTGGGCTCTTGCCCCACCGATTCAATGAGCGACCGACTCATTGGTGCGTCCAGCCCCGGGCGTGCAGCAGAGGACTGATCTACAAAATCGAGGTCATACCCTGCGAATACTTCTTCAACGTGTGCAATCGCCTCATCTAACGTTTTGTTGGGTGCGAACCGGTAATTGATATGGACGGATGCCTCGTCGGGAATCACGTTTCCTGCTACCCCACCTGAGATTTCTACTGCGCTCAGTCCCTCGCGGAAGGCGAGCCCTTCGACGTCGTAGGTCTGCGACTCATAGTTGGAAAGGCGAGTCAGAATATCAGCCAACTGGTGAATCGCGTTCTTACCTTTCCAAGCCCTGCCAGAGTGCGCCCGTAAGCCCTGGGTATGAATCCAAAAACGCATGGTGCCGTTGCACCCACCCTCGATGGTGCCGTCTGTAGGTTCTAGCAGGACGGCGAAATCCGCGTCAGTGAGCTTCTCTGCATGGTTGCGCATGAGCCTACCTAGCCCAGATAGTTCCGAAGACACTTCTTCATGGTCGTAGAATACGTAGGTGATGTCATAGGCAGAATCAGTCAGGTGGGCTGCTAAGGCTAGTTGAACCGCCACCCCGCCTTTCATATCGGTAGCTCCGCGCCCAAAGAGAACTCGCTCCCCTGTTTCTTCTTTCCATACTGAAGGAACGGTACCTTCAGAACCTTCTACAGCAGGCAGCGGCACGGTGTCGAGATGTCCGGCAAGTACCACGCGTTTATCTTTGCCGAAATCAGTACGAGCGATAATGGAATCGCCATCGCGGGTAATCTCCAAGTTTTCCAGGTTGGTCAGCGCAGTTTCGACGGCGTCTGCCAGCCGTTTTTCTTCGCCCGAAACGGAGTAAATATCGAGAAGATCAGCGGTCAGCTGCGCGACGTCCTGATGGATATCAAGCTCCGCAGGCCCGAATTTTTTGAATTGTTCAGCAGTGTATTCTTTGAGGCTCATAGAAAATACTTTACAGTTTTTGGTTTCTTCGCCATTGTTTAGTCTCACATCATGCGAAGGGAGTGCACGAATTTGAGCTTCCCCTTAAGCTGGTTCTATGACTGAAAATAATTCACGTTCCGCCTCTGGCTTGGGGCTTGCTACAGTAGTTGCCTCTGACGAGAATGCTGGAACCGTACTGGACACTTGGTTTCCCAACCCTGTCTTGGGCGCGAAAGCTGATGAATCTGCTCGCGCTCAGCTTGAAGAGCTAGTGGGTGAAGAAGCAGATCGCAATATCCGCACCGAAGTTGTTTCGAAGACTATTGATTTGAATGCTGCTCCTGCAGATGCCTCGGATGCCTACCTACGCCTGCATCTCCTTTCCTGGTGTTTGGTAGAGCCAAACACTCTTAACCTGGACGGCCTTTTTGGCAAGCTCACCAATGTTGCCTGGACTAACTATGGCCCGGTTCTTGCCTCTGAGATCAACGCTCTACTTCCAGGGCTCCGCAAGCGTGGTCACGTTTCTATTTCACACGTGGACAAATTTCCCCGCATGATTGATTATGTTGTTCCTGCCGGCGTGCGAATTGGCGACGCCGACCGCGTGCGCTTGGGTGCCCACCTGGCGTCGGGCACCACCGTGATGCACGAGGGTTTCGTGAACTTCAACGCTGGAACCCGCGGCACCTCTATGGTTGAGGGGCGCATCTCTCAGGGCGTTATCGTGGGCGATGGCTCTGACGTCGGCGGTGGCGCATCCACTATGGGCACGCTGTCCGGTGGCGGTACAGAACGAGTTTCTATTGGTGAACGTTCCCTCATCGGCGCTGAAGCCGGCGTCGGAATCGCTATTGGTGACGACTGCGTGGTCGAAGCCGGTTTGTATATCACCGCTGGCACCCGCGTTAGCGTTTTACAGGAGGGGCAAGAACCTCGGGTAGTCAAGGCTCGCACTCTTTCAGGTGTCTCAAATCTTCTGTTCCGTCGCAATTCAGAATCCGGTCGGGTTGAAGCTCTCCCCCGCGCCAACAACACGGTGGAACTCAACGACGCTCTGCACGCCAACTAATCAGGAAACGGTTTGTAGGACTTTCTGGGTTGAGCCGCTGATGATTTGTGGTGGATTGACCCGGTAAAGTGGTTCTCAAAACCATTTAAGGGAGAAATATGAAGATTATGGTTACCGGCGGTGCCGGATACATTGGTTCGCACACCGTTTTAGAGTTGCTCAATGCAGGGCATGAAGTTGTTGTCATGGACAACCTTGCTAACTCTTCTGAGGAATCGCTCCGCCGAGTCGCAGAGCTTACTGGTAAAGAGGCAAAGTTCCACAAGGTTGATTTGCTCGATGCGGAAGGCATGAAAGATCTCTTTGTTGAAGAGAAGCCCGAAGCGGTAATCCACTTCGCGGGTCTGAAAGCTGTCGGCGAATCCGCGTCCATACCACTGTGGTACTACCGCACGAACGTCACCGGTACTCTGAACCTGCTGGCAGCGATGGAGGCCGCTGATTGCAAGTCCATCGTATTCTCATCCTCGGCAACCGTATACGGCGAGCCTGAAGAGATGCCTTTGACCGAGAAGATTAACATGGACGCGCAGTCCTGCTACGGTCGCACCAAAGAGCACATTGAAGATATCTTGCGTGACCTAGGCGCTTCAGATTCCTCGTGGAATATCGCGCTTCTGCGCTACTTCAACCCCGTGGGCGCACACGAATCAGGTCGTATTGGCGAGGACCCCTCGGGTATTCCTAACAACCTTGTGCCATTCATCGCTCAGGTTGCTGTAGGACGTCGCGAGTTCCTCAGTGTCTTCGGCAACGATTACCCCACGGTAGACGGCACCGGCGTTCGCGACTACATTCACGTAGTTGATCTTGCAGATGGCCATCTGAAAGCTTTGGATTTCATCGCGAAGAACGGTGGCTTGCACACCTGGAACCTGGGTACCGGCAACGGTTACTCGGTTCTGGAAGTTCTGCACGCTTTCGAAGAAGCCTGTGGCAAGGAGCTCCCCTATAAAATTGTGGAGCGCCGCCCCGGCGACGTCGCGGTTTCCTACGCTGATCCTTCTTCTGCTCTGGCAGATTTGGGCTGGTCAGCACAGCGTGACATCAAGACCATGGTTCGCGATCACTGGAACTGGCAGAAGAGCAACCCCAACGGTTACGAAGCCTAAAGGTTTTTAGAGCCAAACAAAAAGTACACTTTTAGCTCTATCCGTACAAGCTAACGCTTGTATTGATGAGCTAAAAGTGTACTTTTTTATTCGTTTTGAAGGCTATTTAGCACCCGGGTAGTGGCGCAGTCCTTCACCAATGTAAACCTGTCGGGGGCGTCCAATCTTGGTTTCAGGGTCTTGAATCATTTCGCGCCACTGAGCAATCCAGCCGGGCATTCGCCCCAGGGCGAAGAGAACAGTGAACATTTCTTCAGGGAAGCCCATCGCCTTGTAGATCATGCCGGTATAGAAGTCCACGTTGGGGTACAGCTTACGCTCGATGAAGTAATCATCCGCCAAAGCCTTTTCTTCCAGGCGGCGCGCGATGTCCAGTAGCTCGTTATTGCCACCCATCTGTTCGAGAACCTCATCAGCGGTCTTCTTAATGATGCGAGCGCGCGGATCGTAGTTCTTGTAGACGCGGTGGCCAAAGCCCATCAGGCGGATGCCGTCTTCTTTGTTCTTGACCTTTTCCATAAACTGCTCAGGCTCAATTCCTTCAGCCTGAATCTTACGGAGCATGTTCAGAACAGCTTCGTTGGCACCACCGTGTAGGGGACCATAGAGAGCGTTAATGCCCGCAGAGATTGAAGTGAAGATGTTCGCGTGAGCCGAACCCACCAAGCGTACGGTGGATGCCGAGCAGTTCTGCTCGTGATCAGCGTGCAGAAGCAAGAGGGTATCGAGTGCCTTCGCCATCACAGGGTCAACTTCGTATTCCTCGGTGGGGAAACCGAAGCACATCTGCAACAGATTCTCTGCATAGTTAAGCTTGTTCTGGGGGTACATGAACGGCTCGCCCTTAGACTTCTTGAAAGCATAAGCGGCAAGGGTGGGTACCTTGGAGAGCAAGCGGAAAGTAGAGATTTCTACCTGGCGGTCATCAAAAGGATCCAGCGAGTCAGAATAGAAGGTCGACATAGCAGAGACTGATGCAGCCAGCACGGCCATGGGGTGCGCGTCGCGGGGGAAACCGTCGAAGAACGTCTTGAAATCCTCGTGCACCATAGTATGGCGGCGAATCATGGTTTCAAATTCTTCGTATTCTGATGCAGAGGGAAGGTTTCCGTAAATCAGCAGATATGCGGTTTCAACAAAGTTTGATTTCTCTGCCAGTTCGTCGATGGGGTAACCGCGGTAGCGCAGAATACCTTCATCGCCGTCGATGTAGGTGATTGCTGATTTTGCGTTGGCGGTGTTCATGAACCCGGGGTCGTAGGCAACGCGCCCGGTTTCTTTGAGCAAACCGGCGGCGTTAAACGCACCGTTGCCTTCCGTTGAGTCAATGTGCTCAAGGGTAAGTTTTTTCTCTCCGTAGGAGAGTTCAGCGTCTTTGGCGTTAGTCATAAAAATTTTCCTCCGTGTGTTGGAGCAAATATTTGCTCCGCTTACTGCGTTGAGCGCGCCACCGGGGTGGGTGCAAGATATGCAATAGGCGGAGTAAACAAATGATCTTGGTTATAGGTTACTCGGATTCATGTCCACGGTCACATCGATAAAGTGTTTCTGACATGATTTCACGCTGTTTGACCCAATATGAAGCGATTATTCGCTCAAACGCTGTGCTGCGGCGGTGATATCTGCATCACTTCCAGTGAGCGCAATACGTACGAATCCTTCGCCTTGCTCGCCGTAGAACACGCCGGGGCCAATCAATATGCCCTTTTCTGCGAAACGGTCAACGGTGCGCCAGGTGTCCTCTTCCGCCGTCGCCCAGAGGTAAAGCCCCGCTTCTGAGTGCTCAACTTTTAGACCAAATTTTTCCACTGCAGGTAGGAGAAGTTCGCGACGTCGTCGGTAGCGATCCTTCTGCTCCTGGACGTGCGTATCGTCAGAAAGTGCTGCCACCATTGCCGCTTGGATGGGTGCAGGAACAATCATTCCCGCGTGCTTACGAGAATTAATCAGATTAGGCATAATCGCGGGATCGCCCGCGATGAAAGCCGCTCGATAGCCTGCCAAATTAGACTGTTTGGAGAGCGAATAAACACTGAACAGGAGATCCTGAGTTCCGCCACTGATTTCCGGGTCAAGGATGGAAGGCACAGGCTTACCGCCCTGTTGCACATCCCATTCGCCCCAGCCTAGCTCGGCATAGCATTCATCCGATGCCACTACTGCGCCCAGTGCTCGCGCCTGGTCCACTAGATTTTTGAGGTCCTTGGTATGGCGCACAATGCCGGTGGGGTTTGCCGGTGAATTGACCCAGATGAGTTTTACTCGCGAGCGGGTTTCTTCATCTAAATCTTCCAGATGGTCCGCCGCTACATGGCCTGCCCCTGCCAGCTGAGCACCAATATCGTAGGTAGGGTAGGCAACGGTCGGTCGCATGACGACGTCGCCCTCCCCCAGCCCCAATAGGAAAGGCAACCATGCCACCAGTTCTTTGGAACCTACCGTAGGCATGACCTGCTCTACCGAAAGACCGGGCACGTTGCGTCGTCGAGCAAACCAATTCACGATTGCCTGACGAACTTCTACAGTGCCCTGTGTAGTCGGATAGCCATGAGCATCAGTTGCAGCAGCTAATGCTTTACCAATCGTTTCAGGGGTGGGATCTACCGGCGTGCCAATGGACAGATTGACTAATCCATCTGGATGTTTCTCAGCCTTCGCTTTATAGGGGGCCATGCGGTCCCAGGGATAATCGGGCAGTTCAAGACCAAAGCTCACAGTGGTGTCCTAACGTGGGGAATCTTGTCACTTATTCTAGGTGTTCTGGGATCAAATCTCCGATTTTATGACGGCAACGAGCCACTGCACTAAGTTGTCAGCTAAAAGACGAGCACCCTCGCTGTTCCGCATTTCACCTGGAACAACTCCATCTAAAAAAACTCCCCACAGCTTTAGCTGTAGGGAGTTCTCGCCATGAAATTTAGCTCTGATTCTGCTTGGGCAAAGCTGCAATCCAGTCGACATCTTTGCCGGTATTGCCCAGGCGAGCCGCGCCACCGGGCGAACCGAGATCGTCAAAGAAATCGACGTTTGCCTGAGTGTACTCTTCCCACTGCTCGGGAACGTCGTCCTCATAGTAAATTGCTTCTACGGGGCATACGGGTTCACACGCGCCGCAGTCTACGCATTCATCAGGGTGAATGTAGAGGGTGCGTTCACCCTCGTAGATGCAGTCAACGGGGCATTCCTCAACGCAAGCGCGGTCTTTGACATCAACGCAAGGCTGGGCAATAACGTAAGTCATGCGGTGGGCCTTTCTGGGCAAGTGAGCTACGCACGTAAAGAATCAGTGTGCGCTTTGAAACCTTATTCAATGGTAGCCCTGAACAACATCAGGTAAATAGTTTAGTGGTGTAGCTGACAGCAGAAAACCGGGGATGGGCTCAGCTTATCTGTGCGCTCGATACCGCAAACGGTTCACCCAGACGTTAGAAACGATAGTCGCGGCTAAAGAACCAAGCATCCACATAGTTCCCGCGACCCCCACCGGTACCGCCGGATTGACGAGCACCAAAATCGAATGGGACTTGGCGAATGCAAAGAGGGCAACCACCAAGAAAGTAATAATCCCTACCAGCGAGCCAGCCCAGTTTCTTCCGGCGCGAAGGGAATTCCAAGTGGCCGCAGAGAACACCAAAATGAGTGCCACCAACGCGCCCCAGGGAATGTAAAAGGATTCATTAATGTACCAAATGGACGCATGATACATCGTCCCAATGAAACCTACGAGCAGCCCCAAAGCGATACCTGTCAGTACAGAATTCCCTACGCTGGGATGAATATCAGCGTTCCGGCTGGAGAGAGGACCGTTACCGCCCAGCGAATTAAGTTCCATCGTGTGTTCTGGAACCTTGCTCTGCAAGAGGCGGTAGGTTTCCCGCGCAGAAATCTTTTGCGGTACAAGGTTGGAATACTGAAAAGTCTCATCATCCACCACAATGATTTGTGTACGATGCGCTTGCATAGCAGCACGTTTGCGCATCAGCGAACCCTGGATAACAGCCTGCTGGCGGGTATCTGCTGGATCAGCTTCGCCTTCCAGTCCCCAGACCAACAGTGGTTCGGCGTCCGAACCAGCTACCATTTCAAGCGCCTTTATGCTCGCCTCATAGGTCCGCAAATGATCGGGATGGCCGTAACCACCACCGTGATCGTAAGTCACCACTACGTGCGGGCGGCGTGCACGAATCACCGCAGCAATTCCTGACGCTTCTTCTTCTAGATTTAGCGCTGTCAAGCAGTCTCGGGCGGCGTCTGGGTTAGCGGCAGCGCGACCGTCAGCACCCCACACCATGCCCGAATCTCGGAAAAATTTCCGCCCGCCCGGAACAGCGGCGACGTCCTGCCCCAGAAAAAAGTGACGATCTACGCCGAGGGCAACGAGCGCCTGAGCCAGCTCTTGCGCGCGATACTCTCCCAGCGCTGCCCCAAAATCTGTGGTGCCCGGGTGCGCGGCTTCAAGATGTTTGAGGTCCTCAGGAATTACCTCACCCATCTCGCCACGCGTGAGAGTCAGCAAATCTACTTGAGCGCCCTCTTCAGCGAGTGCACCCATAGTGGCGCCGGTAGACGTCGATTCGTCATCCGGATGCGCGTGAATAAATAAGACGCGAGCATTCTGCGCATCTACTCCCGCAGGCAAAAGAGAATACACCGCGTGAGCAGCCACAAAATTACCCTGTTCAGGGTAATAAGGCTGATTCTCTGGAACCGCCGGCTGCTGCGGCGCTGACTGACTCGTCAAAAGATACTCCTGAAAGAAGACCAACATAAAACTCAGGGGACCACCTTACGGCAGTCCCCTGAAAGTTTACCGGCTCAAAGAGCCAGCTAAGTGATTAGGCACGGTGACGGCGGCGGTACTCGCGCACGCGCTCGTTAGCGTCCAACGTAACCTTGCGGATACGGATAGCTTCGGGAGTAACCTCAACGCACTCGTCTTCACGAGCGAATTCTAGGGACTCTTCCAAAGTGAGCTTCTTGGGAGGAGTAAGGTTTTCGAAGTTATCTGCAGAAGCACTACGCATGTTAGTGAGCTTCTTTTCCTTGGTGATGTTAACTTCCATGTCATCTGCACGGGAGTTCTCGCCAACGATCATGCCTTCGTAAACCTCAGTCGTGGGTTCCACGAAGAACGAACCGCGTTCCTGCAGGTTAATCATGGCGTAAGGAGTCACAACACCGGCACGGTCAGCTACCAGTGAGCCGTTGGTGCGGTATTCGATGTCGCCTGCCCACGGCTCGTAGCCGATGGAGTAGGACGACGAGATGCCTGCGCCACGAGTATCAGTCAAGAACTGAGTGCGGAAACCAATCAGGCCACGTGCGGGCACATCAAATTCCATGCGAACCCAGCCGGTGCCGTTGTTGGTCATACCGGACATGCGGCCCTTACGACCAGCAAGCAACTGAGTTACAGCGCCGAGGTACTCTTCGGGAACGTCAATAATGAGATGTTCCATAGGTTCGTGAATCTTGCCGTCAATAGTCTTGGTCACTACCTGAGGCTTACCTACGGTGAGCTCGAAGCCTTCACGGCGCATCTGCTCCACTAAAATAGCCAAAGCAAGTTCGCCACGACCCTGAACTTCCCAAGCGTCTGGGCGCTGGGTGGGAAGAACCTTCAGAGAAACGTTACCGATGAGTTCTTTGTCCAGGCGATCTTTCACCTGACGAGCGGTTACCTTCGCGCCCTTAACACGACCTGCAAGAGGTGAGGTGTTAATACCAATGGTCATAGAGATCGCGGGATCGTCCACAGTAATCAAAGGCAGCGGCTTGGGGTTCTCGGGGTCAGTCAAAGTTTCACCAATGGTGATGTCTTCGATACCCGCAACTGCCACGATTTCACCGGGGCCAGCTGATTCAGCAGGAACGCGCTCAAGTGCCTTGGTTGCCAGAAGTTCGGAGATACGAACGTTCTTGGTCTGACCGTCCTGGCGTACCCACGCTACGGTCTGGCCCTTGCGCAAGGTGCCGTTGAAAATACGGAGCAGTGCAAGACGACCGAGGAAGGGTGAGGAGTCAAGGTTAGTAACGTGCGCCTGCAAAACCTCATCGGGGTTATAAGTAGGGGCAGGAACGTGCTCAAGAATGGTCTGGAACAGGGGCTCCAGATCATCATTATCGGGCAGGGCACCGTCAGCAGGCTGGTTCAAGGATGCCGCACCAGCTTTACCTGATGCGTACACAACGGGAACGTCCAAGAGGGCGTCGACGTCAAGGTCGGGAACCTCATCTGCGAGGTCAGAGCCCAAGCCCAGAAGAAGGTCCATGGTCTCGCCAACGACTTCTTCAATACGAGCGTCGGGGCGGTCAACCTTGTTGACCACGAGGATAACGGGGAGTTTTGCTGCAAGTGCCTTACGGAGCACGAAGCGAGTCTGAGGAAGGGGGCCTTCCGATGCGTCAACAAGCAGAACGACGCCATCAACCATGGAAAGACCGCGCTCAACCTCGCCACCGAAGTCGGCGTGGCCGGGAGTATCGATCACGTTAATGGTGATTGCTTCACCATTGGCCGAGGGACCTTCATAAAACACTGTGGTGTTCTTTGCCAGGATGGTAATACCTTTTTCTTTTTCAAGGTCGCCCGAGTCCATGACACGATCTTCAACGTCTCCGTGAGTGGAGAAAGCGTTGGTCTGCTTTAGCATTGCGTCAACGATGGTGGTCTTACCGTGGTCAACGTGCGCCACGATTGCTACGTTGCGCAAATCGCTACGTGAAGCTGTGTTTTCTGACATGCGTATAAATCTCGCTTAAGTCTAGGGAGTGTTACTGCCCAATAACCCGGATTCTGTGCATAGGAAATGAGCACTCGCGGGTGAGGGCTTGCTAGCAACTATACGCGTTAGAACGCTAAAACAAGGTAATGCGGTGATGAACCTCCCAATAATTCTTTAACCTAGGAGATATAGCAAAGCGGTGCATCTCCTGCCACAACTGGCGATGAGATGCACCGCTTATTTGCGCTCTATAGCCTGACACAGCGGCGGCAAGCAATCCTTCTCGTATGGGTTCGCTGGCGCTCACTGATGCGATTCATGCCAGGCCCAGCCAGCTTGCCGTCCGCTGTGCCACGCTAAGGCGCCACTTAAACAGCTACTTATCCCAGGGTCCGTTACTGGCTGATTCAGAAATAGAAGAGTTTTCTTTGAGTTCTTGAATGGCAGCCGAGTTTGCTTGAACTTGGTAGGCAACTTCGTCCACGGTGGAAGCAACTGCGGATTCAACCCGTTCATCGAGTTTTTCGTTGACGGCGAGGTTAACCTTTCGCTCGACCTTGGCGTCCACTGCTTCTTCAACTGCTTCATCCACTGCTGTTGCCAGACGGCGGTCCACACCGGAAGCAACCATCTCATCAACCTGTTCACCAAGATTATCGCGTAGCTCAAGAGCAATTTCTTCACGAGCATTACGACGCTGAGCGCGGATAAAGAGCTTGTGTTCAAAGCTCAGTGCCTTGTAGAGCGATACACACATCATCAGAATGACGAGGGAGAACGGGATTGCCGTCAAAATCGCTACCGTCTGGATAGCTGACAGGGAATCTGTGCCGCCTGCCCAGATCAGGGCGATTGCTGTAAAGGCAGCAACCAAGCACCAGAACACGCGAATCCATGTCTTGGGTTCGGGTGAACCGTTGGTGGAAATCATGCCCAGAACCAGCGCGCCAGAGTCAGCGGAGGTTACGAAGAATACGGTAATCAAAATTACCGCGCCGATGGTGAGGATGACGCCACCAGGCAGGTTGCCCAGCATATGGAAGAGGGCATTTTCAGCGGTTACGCTGCCGTCTTCGTTGCGCAAAGCCACATCGCCGAAGAGCTCCTGGTGAAGTGCAGTACCGCCCATCACAGCGAACCAGAAGAAGGAAGTAAACGCGGGAACAAGCAGTACGCCGACGACGAATTCACGGACCGAACGACCCTTAGAAACGCGCGCAATGAACATGCCTACGAAGGGCGACCATGAAATCCACCAGCCCCAGTAGAAGGTGGTCCAGGTTGCCTGGAATTTCTGACCTTCGTCCCCATACATTGCCAGGGTATCGAAGGTCATGTAAATAACGTTCTGGAAGTAGTGCCCCAGTGAACCGATGAATTCGCGGAGCAAGAAGATGGTGGGACCAACTGCTAGAACGAAAAGACAAACAATAGCTGCAAGAATCAAGTTGCCGTTGGAGAGCCATTTCATGCCCTTTTCAAGACCGGTTACCACCGAGAAAAGTGTGATGCCCATGAGAACCAAGATGATTCCGGTCAGCCAGAGGTTGCCCTCTGCAGGGATGTTCAGAAAACCCAGACCAGCGGCAATCTGCATCACACCCAGGCCCAGGGAGGTCGCCACACCAAAGAGAGTTCCTACCAGAGCGACGATATCAATAACGTCGCCCCATTTACCCTTGACTCGATCCCCCAGCAGTGGTTTCAGCGAGTAACGGATAGATAGGGGTAGCTTCAGACGGTGCGTAGCGTAGGCAATAGCCAAACCAACGATCACATAGATCGCCCAGGGGTGCAGACCCCAGTGTAGGTAAGACTGACTCATTGCTTCTTGAGCAACCTGCTCAGGAGTTCCATCGACCCCGGGGCGCGGGGAAACGAAGTGCATCAGCGGTTCAGTTGCACCGTAGAAAACTAGACCAATACCCATACCTGCTGCGAAGAGGAACGCGAACCAGGTTCGGAACGAGTAGGCGGGTTTGTCGTCATCGCTACCGAGCTTGATATCGCCCATGCGGGAAAAACCCAGGTAGAGCGCAAAGACTACAAAGAAGGCAACGATGGCAACGTAGTACCAGCCAAAATATGAGATGACGTCTGACTGCAGAGCGTCAAAAATACCTTTTGCTTTTTGGGGAAAAGCCAAGGTGAGGCCAATAAAAATAGCCATGATAATAGCAGCTGGCCAGAAAACGCGGGGTGCAAGTGTACCCTCGCGCATATTTTCTTCTGCCTGTGCGTCAATATCGCCGTGACGGATATCAGGGGCATCGCCCGGCGGAGCAGCATGTGAATGTGCCATAGAAAATACCTTATGAATCTAGTTACGTACCAATAAAATGTGATGTGTTGTTGGGCGTAATTCCGCCCAAGAATGACATTAGCCTTATCTAACGTAACGAAATTGACGGCGTATTACCAGATTGAAGTAAGCAAGCTGAGAGAAATCACAAGAGAGTCTTGGGTTCTTCATTTAGGGGGAACCGGCAACCAGGGGCAGCTGGAGGCAAGCTGGCTGGGTCTGGCGTGAATCGCCTTTGCGAGCGCTAGCGAGACAGGCGAGAGGGATCGTTTGCCGAGGCTGCCCCTGGTGGTAGGAGTAACCCGGAGAATAAACCTGCCTGTCATCTTGTGCTAGAGCTGGCATCGTTGGCACACGAGTGGGAAAATTAAGCCATGACTAAAAATATTGTTGATCCCACGACCACATCCGCTTGGGCTGAGTTAAATGAGCACAGCAAGAATCTCAAGCCTGATCTGCGCGGTTGGTTTGCAGAAGATTCTAAGCGTGCAGAACGCTTCACATTCGAGGCTGCAGATTTGCTCGTTGACCTCTCGAAGAACCTCATCAACACCGAAATTCTCGAATCGCTGAAGAAACTTGCAGCCGAGGTTAAGCTCGATGAACGCCGTGCGGCGATGTTCTCCGGTGAACATATCAACGTGACCGAAGATCGCGCTGTACTGCATACTGCGCTGCGCCGTCCCTCTGATATTTCCCCAGAACTTCAGGTAGATGGTCAGAACGTTGATGCCGATGTGCAAGAAGTACTCGGTCGTATGTATGATTTCGCCGACCGCGTGCGCTCCGGTGAGTGGACCGGTATCACCGGCAAGAAGATTGAAACCGTAGTGAATATCGGTATTGGTGGCTCAGACTTGGGTCCGGTCATGGTCTACGAAGCTCTCAAGCCCTACGCGCAGGACGGCCTAGAAGCACGCTTTATCTCTAATATCGACCCCACCGACGCCGCAGAGACCGTAGCTGATTTGGACCCCGAAACCACGCTCTTCATTGTGGCTTCAAAGACCTTCGGAACGCTAGAGACTCTCACCAACGCCCGAGTGTGCCGTCAGTGGCTTCTCGATTCCCTCCGCGAGAACGGTGCGCTCGAGGGTAAAGAAGAAAACGACGCTGTAGCGTCCCACTTTATTGCCGTTTCCACCGCACTCGATAAGGTCAAGGACTTCGGCATCGACCCCGAGAACGCTTTTGGTTTCTGGAACTGGGTAGGCGGTCGCTACTCCGTCGACTCAGCCATCGGTACTTCTCTGGCGATTGTGCTGGGTCCCGACGTCTTTGAAGAATTCCTCGCTGGCTTTCACGCCATGGACGAGCACTTCCGCACCGCATCTCTTGAAGAAAATGTTCCAGCGCTCATGGGTCTGCTGAATATTTGGAACGTCAACTTCCTCGGCGCTGAAACGCACGCGGTACTCCCCTATGACCAGTACCTGCACCGCTTCCCTGCCTACCTACAGCAGCTCACCATGGAATCCAACGGCAAGGGAGTCACCGCCGAAGGTAAACCGGTTATCTACAACACCGGTGAAGTTTTCTGGGGAGAACCCGGCACCAACGGTCAGCATGCCTTCTACCAGCTCATCCACCAGGGAACTCGCATCATCCCTGCCGACTTCATTGCGTTCGCCAACCCGGTACACGCCACCAAAGACGGCGACCAGGACGTTCACGAGCTTTTCCTGGCAAACTTCTTTGCCCAGACGAAAGCACTAGCCTTTGGCAAAACCGCAGATGAGGTTCGCGCCGAAGGCACCGATGAAGCAATCGTTCCCGCCCGCGTCTTTACGGGCAACCGCCCGACGACGTCCATCATGGCGTCCAAGCTCACGCCTTCCGTGCTGGGGCAGCTCATTGCACTCTACGAACACATCACCTTCGTACAGGGCGTTGTGTGGGGTATCGACTCCTTCGACCAGTGGGGCGTGGAACTCGGCAAGCAGCTCGCTCAACAGCTAGCACCTGCTGTAGCGGGAAACCGTGAAGTTCTCGCTGAACAAGATTCTTCCACTCAGAACCTCATCGGTTTCTACCTCAATCAACGTAAGTAGAAGTCTTCACGGTATACGCCTGGCGCCCCGTCACAGCCTCGGCTGTGACGGGGCTGCCCGCGGCAGTATTGTAAAAGGCGTGGCTTAGATAAGCGACCGGTCATCGATGCCGGTCACTTTTCGTATCTACAACTTCAGCCTCAAAACTTACGGACGGTTAAAGTCTTGCGGGCCGTCGTAGCTCAACCCGTTATGCGATGCCGGCATCATGCACATCACCAAGGGCACTATGCCTATCCCGATGAAATTTAATAGCCACAGAGCGCCAGGGAAGCCGGCGTCCTGCAACCTACGCCAGCCCAGGGAAAGCGTCATCAGAGTGAAGGTAATTCCCAGCGCAAAAACCAAAAAGGCGTAGACCAAGAAATAAATCAGGACAAAACTAGCGAAAGCAGAACCTGGTTGTGAGCCCATATTAAAAACAATCGCTATCCAACCGATATAACCCGCGATAAGAGGCAGGATGCACACCGCTACCCACAGTCCCCAGGGCTTCCAAAATTCGCTCCGGGAGGCTCGTCCGCTGAAATGCCACAGGTACCTTTTGTTGTTGCGCATAGCTTGTTTGAAGGACACCGACGGACGCGGCTGCGGAACATACGAGTAAGGCGTCGGTGGCGGAAAGTGGTTCTGAGTCATGGTTTACCTTTCAGAAATTTCTAGGATGGCAAGAGTAATAATTTGCTTCGCTTCTTCTACCGAAATAGTAGGTATTGCTGTGCCTTCTACTCCCCCGACGTCCACATGGGCAACGAGTTGATTTTGTGGTTCTGTTTTAAATTCCAAGGCAGGAACATGGATAAACCCGGCTGGAATAGTTGTGCCGGCAACCGCGTGCATCAGCGAATAAAAAACATGGTTGCACACGTAGGTTCCTGCGGTGTAACTCAGCTCTGCAGGCAGATTCAGTGCCTGAGCTTTTTCAACGACGGTGCGTGTGGGCAACGTGGAAAAATAGGCGGCAGGTGCGTCTGCCACGATGGGAGAATCTTTGCGCTGAATGCCCTCAGTATCTGCGATTCGCGCATCATCCAGGTTTATGGCTACACGCTCTAAACTGACCTTATTCCGCCCCACCGCTACACCCAAGGCAATGACTGCATCAGGTGTTTCGGCGGCTATGGTTTCATTCAACCGTCGTGCCGACTCACCAAAGACAACGGGTAACTCTTGAAGAATAACTTCCACTGCCCACTCGGGATGCTCCTCACAGTGAGCGTGCACCGCATGAGCCAACCGATCAGTAGGATTCACCGGCACACCCTCAAAAGCGCCAAAGTAGGTGAGCAAAACACGCATGGATTGAGGTGCTTTCTGAGTCACTGCGAACTTTCCTTCCTTTAGGTAAAGTTACCCCTATGTCTTCAACTGAACAGCCCCACCGCTTAAACCGTCTCTATACCTATGATGCTCCTACTCAGGACGATTTAGGAGCTGTATCGGTGGATGGTTTCGATGAGGATGAGGACATCCAATCAGAGAACAAGCCCCGTGTTCCTGCGCAAGAAGATGCCAATCTTTTTCAGGGTATCTATCGGTATTTTCACCTGTATCTAAATTCGCGGGCTTATTCCAGCACCGCAGAACTGGTGTGGGGCATGAGCTACGCTGTGGTCTCTACCGTACTAATGTTCACTTTGATGGTGTGGATGGCGTCGGTGGTGCACACCGGCGGGGATGCGGTGTCCTCATTATTCCGAGTTCTCTACATGCTGGTGATTGTAGTAGCGCCCGTATGGCTAATTGTGCACATTACCCCCACCATCAACCTCATCAAGAGATTCCAGAACTATCGCAAACACCGCGACCCCGCCGGCATCTAGTCCCCTCTATTCGTCCTTGCCAGACTGATGTTCCGGCAAAAATTCAGGAACCGGCTGAATGATGGGCAGCATGGACGTTGCCACCTGTTCCTCCGGCTTCTGATACCGCCCCTGAGGGTGGGGATTACCCAACAAACGTGGAGCCTCAAATTCTTCACCCATCACATGCTTTTTCAAAAATGCCAGCACGGTTTGGTACCAAATCTTTGAGTTACCCGGTTTCAGAATCCAGTGACCTTCGTCGGGAAAATACAGGAATTTATGGTCTAAATGCGATGAATAGCGCTTGAGGTCAAACCACAGCATGTGCGCCTGGCTGATGGGAACACGGTAGTCTTTATCGCCGTGAATCACCAGCATGGGCGCTTGAATATTCTGTGCGAACTGATGCGGTGAGTAGGTATTGCGAACGTTATCCTCCGATTCCCACATCCACTCGTGCCACCCACCGTTATCGGTGGTGAAGTACATGTGCTCCTGGTTCCAAATCGAAGCATGGGTGACATAGCACTTAAACCTTTCGCCCTGCTGACCGGCTACCCAGTTCGTCATGTACCCGCCGTAAGAACCGCCCATAAACGCCATGCGTTCGCCGTCAATATCTTCGCGCTGTACGACGTCGTCGATGACCGCCATGATGTCGGCATAAGGTTCGGCGCCAATGGAGTGACCGCCTCGTTCAATCATCTGTTGACCGTAACCGGTGGATATACCGGGATCGGGAAGAAGGACGGCAAACCCAGCCTCGGTGAATACCCAGGGATTCCAGCGGTAGGTCCAGGCATTCCACGAGCCCCAAGGGCCACCGTGAGCGAAAACCACCAGGGGCAAGGGTCCGTCAGAATGTTCAGGTAGAGCCAGCCAGGAGGTTATGGGTGTTCCGTCTTCCACCACCGTGGTGAGTTTTTCTAGACGCCCGGGAGCGGTAAATTTGTCCAAAGGTGCGTCGGGAAAATCGCTCACCGCGCCGGTGTCGTCGTTAATCCGCACCGGATACGGCGCCTGCTGGTGGTTATCGCACAGAGCCACCAAACGCCCTCGTGAATAATTGAGCGATGAGTAGTTGTTTTGGTCGTCGGTCAGTTGCTTGGATTCGCCGTCAACGACCGAGCGGAAAATAGCTGAAGCACCCTGATAGTCAGCTACCGCCGCAAAATTATTGTCGTCAATCCAAACCGCTTTAGTGACCCATATATCCTGGTCGCAGAGCTGAGTAGTTAGCTCTTTCTTTTCGAAATCATAGATGCAGAGTTCCACTTTCATGGTTTGATCTTGCAACCAGTGACTGTGGCGATAGATGAAAGCACGGCGGTCTGAGGGGCTGAAATTTGCTACCTCAAAAGATTCTCGCTCGTTACCCTCGCATAGAAGAACCGTTTCTTCTTTACCGAAGAGGTCCACTAGAAAAATATGGTTCCGTTCATGCACACCGCGTAATTCACGTTTAATGTTGACCATCGCACGGCGTCCGGTGCGGTCCACCGTGAAATCGGTGAGTACGCCAGAGGGAAGTTCAATGCGGCGAATTCGCTTGTCCAGTTCTTTGACGAACAGCGCCTTTTCGCCGATTCCTTTGTCTTTATCCCAGAATCGGGTGGGGAATTCATCGTGCAATACAGCGCTCACGCCCTGCTTCTTGCGATCGTCGATAAGCTGAGCTGCGCTTTCAAAATCGCGGTCCACGGCATCGGCAGAGAAGATGAATAGCTCGCCGGATGCACGGCCACGCACCTCTAAATGGTCGATTCCGCCCGGAAAAGTGAAAGCAAGCTGAGGTTCACCGCGGCGGGGCAGACTATAGACGCCCTTTTCGCAGTCGAATTCTGCACCGTCGATTTCTTTATCCAGGCTGAAATAAATTTCACCGGCAGCCGACAGCGCCAGTAGCTGGGCGCCAGAATCAGAGGCACTCAGCGGCCAATAAGAGAAGTTCTCCCCCGCCACACCCATGGAAAAAAGTTGATTGCGGTACCTGGAACCGTCAGAAGATAGCGTGCTGACGCTGGCGACGACGTCCCCGTTGCGGTTAGCGGTGAGGTCGGTGATGCGTGCAGCACCGATGAGCTGGTCCAAGTAAGTGTTTTCTATCATGGCACTAGAGTACAGAGCCACCGCAAAACACGCGCGCCCGGCTCAATATGTGAGGCGGGCACGAATTGTCAATATAGCCGCTCGGCAAGCACAGCAACGGTGAACTAACCTTCTCGCCTGGTTCTCTAGCGCTCACAAAGGCGATTCATGCCAGACCCAGCCAGTTCACCTTACTGCTGTGCTTGCCGAGCTCTTCGACTTCTGCCCCATTTTATGCTGTGGGGTTGAGAATCAGCGTGTTGTTCCAGGGGTCGTTCACGCGCAGTGCGTTGCCGTCGAATTCGCTCTTGATGCCGTGGAATTTGAGGCGGTCAGCTGCCTGGGCGATGGATTCCTGGCCGGGGAGCTGCAGATTGACGATGCCGAGACCCAGGGTCTTGTCGCGGGGTCCTGCACCGCGAGAGTTCCAGATGTTCATTGCCATGTGGTGGTGGTAGCCACCTGCGGAAACGAACAGAGCCTGGTTGCCCATGCCCAAGGTGCGGTCAAAGCCCAGTGCTTTGACGTAGAAGTTCTGAGCGACGGCGGTATCGCCCACCTGTAGGTGAACGTGACCGATGGTGCCGGTTAGCCCCAGTGGATCGGTGGAAGTAGCAGCCTTCACGATTTCTTCTTCGGTGAGGTTTTCGCGGATGAACTGGATGGGGTCAATGTAGAGGGTATCCATGCGAACTTCGCCATTTAACCATGTCCATTCCTCGCGGGGGCGGTCCCAGTAGAGTTCCACGCCGTTGCCCTCGGGGTCTGCGAAGTAGAAGGCCTGGCTCACGAGGTGCTCGCCGGCGCCAGTGTACAGCTCCTGGTACTTGTTGAGGGTGCTCACCAATGACTTCGAAAGCTCTGCTTTGGTGGGGAACAGAACTGCGGTGTGGAACAGACCGGCGTCGGTGCGCGAGGGGTGGCGCAGTTCGGGGTCATGTTCGAGAATCAAGATGACTCGCTCAACGGGGTTGCCCTGTTCATCGTGATCTTCAAGCCCGAGCATCACTTCGCCGTTGGATGAGTTGATTTCATAGAGACCAACTCCCTTGGTGTAGAAGTCGTAGACGGCGTTCATGTCTTTGACGCGCAGACGCACGGCGCCCATGGTGGTCAGAGCGGGGAGCTTGTTTTCTGTCGGGGTAGATTCTTGGTTGATACCAAACATTGATATACTTTCCACGTAAAGTTTCTTCTTGATTGATTACTTTACGCTTCAAGTATTATTTTGACAAGAGATTCATCAAGCCTTCCACTGAATCCACTACTTTGAGCTTCTCCATATACACGGGATTCACAAAACCCGCATCCTGCATTGAAGAAATCATGGCGAGCAATGGATCCCAGAAACCATCAACATTGAGCAAAATAACGGGCTTACGGTGAATTTGCAGATAGTTCCACGTCCACACCTCAAAAAATTCTTCTAGCGTTCCCGGACCACCCGGCAGAGCCACAAATGCATCGGCAAGGTTCGCCATACGGGCTTTACGCTCGTGCATGTCGCGCACGATTTCCAGGTTAGAAATACCAGTATGCGCTTTCTCTTTTTCCACCATAAAACGGGGAATAATGCCATAGACCGTGCCGCCACCTTCGTGCGCGCCGTTGGCGAGCTCACCCATGAGACCCGTGCGTCCACCGCCGTAGACCAGTGCAATATTGTTTTCCGCTAGAGCGCCACCTAGCTCGCGGGCAACCTGAGAAAATCGAGGGTCATTGCCCTGCGACGACCCCAAGAACACAGCTAAAGCTTTCTGGGGTTGACTATGTTTTGCCGCCGGCTCCTCAATTTGTAGCGGCATTTTCTCCAGCTTGCGAAAAACGCACTCAGTATTCAGAGGAGCCTGATTGTGGTGGTCGCCAGTTTCAGGGTGAACCCACAGTACCTCTTCGATTTCGGCGGCAGGGCTCAGGTCGCGGAGCATCTCAAAAGATCCCATGTCGGCGGGCTGCCATTCGAAAACGTGAGCACGCACCTCAAAACCTGCCTCGTTCAGGGCAGGAGCAACATAGGTACCCATGTATTCGATATCGTCTTTGGTGAGTTTGAGGTTCAGTTCTTCATATACTTCTCGAAGTGCGGTAGCTGCGGCGCCCTCTCCCTCTTCGGGTTTCCCCCCCGGAAGCATAAAACCGGTTGTTCCGCGCTTTCGCACAGTAAGTACTTCTCCCGATTCGTTCCGAAAGACGACGGCAGAGACACATATAAAAGAAGCCATGGGGTTAACTATATGCCCCCTTGTTTAGCTTTACCCCTTCGGGCGGTTACCCAAAGAGGCTTCAGCGATGTGTTTTTGCAGATACTTCTGCAGGACGAGCGCGTGGTTATGTTCGGTATCTTTGGCGGCAAAAAGGAGCGTGAGGTTTAGGGGCTTGTCAGCCTTGAGTTTGTCGATGTAATCCTGTGCCTCGTCGCTCTGTTCGAGCTCCTGCTCATAGCGCTCTGCGAATTCTTCAAATTTATCGGGATCGTGGTTGAAGTCTTTGCGAGCCTCAGTCGAAGGAGCTAGATCTTTCGCCCAGTCGTCGATTTCGGCGTCTTCTTTCTTGATTCCGCGGGGCCAGATGCGGTCCACGAGAATGCGCGTACCGTCGCCCTGTGCCTTATCTTCAAAGATGCGTTTGATGTGAATCTTCATGATTTCTCCTCGGCTTTGCCGGCTTGATGTCTTTACTAGACTCTCACGAGCGCAAAAACTGCGCCAGATCCCCTCTCACAAACCGTCATAAAACAAAAGATAAGGTTCATTCCACGCTAAGTATTCTGTGGTGGCAGGCACAGGAGGGTATTCTAGATGAGAACATAGACGCCTATTTTGGGAGAGTTTCTCAATGTCAAAGATTATTTACACCCACACCGATGAAGCACCTTTGCTCGCCACTTATTCCTTCAAGCCCATTGTTGAAGCGTTTGCAGCAAGCGCCGGTATTGAGGTAGAAACCCGCGACATTTCCCTTGCAGGTCGTATTCTTGCCCAGTTCCCTGATTATCTGGAAGAAGATCAGAAAGTTGCTGATGCCCTGGCAGAGCTGGGCGAATTGGCTAAGACTCCTGAAGCTAACATCATCAAGCTTCCCAACATTTCGGCATCGGTTCCCCAGCTCAAAGCTGCTGTAGCGGAACTGCAGGCTGCCGGTTATGCGATTCCTGATTACCCCGAGGAAATCAAGGACGACAAAGATAAGGACGTGCGCGCACGCTACGACCGTGTGAAGGGTTCGGCTGTGAACCCCGTTCTGCGTGAAGGTAACTCTGACCGCCGCGCTCCCCTGTCTGTAAAGAACTTTGCTCGCAAGAACCCCCACTCCATGGGTGCTTGGTCTGCCGATTCTAAGACTTCTGTTGCCACCATGGGCAAGGCTGATTTCCGCGATAACGAGAAGTCAGTTGTGATGGAGTCAGACGATACTCTGAAGATTCAGCACATTGCCGCTAATGGCGACGTCACTGTTCTGAAGGAGTCGCTACCCGTTCTTGCCGGCGAAATCGTCGATGGCACTTTCATGAACGTTGAAGCACTCGATGAGTTCCTCAAGAACGAAATTGCTCTTGCCAAGGAAACCGGAGTGCTCTTCTCCGTGCATCTGAAGGCAACCATGATGAAGGTATCTGACCCCATCATCTTCGGTCACGTGGTTCGCGCGTTCTTCCCCTCCCTCTTCTCTAAGTACGGTGAGCAGCTTGAAGCAGCAGGTCTGAATGGCAACAACGGCTTGGGCGCCATCCTTTCCGGCATTGATTCCCTACCCGCTGATATTCAGGACGGCGTACGTGCGGAAATCGAGAAGGGTCTGGCAGAAGGTCCCGCTTTGGCAATGGTGAACTCCGACAAGGGAATCACTAACCTGCACGTTCCCTCCGACGTTATTGTGGATGCATCCATGCCCGCAATGATTCGCTCCTCCGGTCACATGTGGAACAAGGATGGCGAAGAGCAGGATACCCTGGCTGTGCTTCCCGATTCTTCCTACGCTGGCATCTACCAGGCAGTAATTGATGACTGCAAGAAGAACGGCGCGTTCGATCCCACCACCATGGGCACTGTCCCTAACGTTGGTTTGATGGCGCAGAAGGCTGAAGAGTACGGCTCACACGATAAGACCTTCGAGATTGCAACTCAGGGTAAGGTTCAGGTTGTAAACTCCGCTGGTGATGTTCTCATTGAACACGACGTTCAGGCTGGCGACATCTGGCGCGCATGCCAGACCAAGGACATCCCTGTTCAGGACTGGGTCAAGCTCGCTGTGACTCGCGCCCGCGCGTCTGAAACTCCCGCCGTTTTCTGGTTGGATGAGTCCCGCGCTCACGACCGTAACCTCATTGAAAAGGTCAACAAGTACCTACCCGAGCACGACACCGAAGGTTTGGATATCCGTATCCTCTCCCCCATCGAGGCAACTAAGTTCTCGATTGAGCGCATCCGCAAGGGTGAGGACACCATTTCAGTAACCGGTAACGTGTTGCGTGACTACAACACTGACCTCTTCCCCATTTTGGAACTGGGTACTTCTGCAAAGATGCTCTCGATTGTTCCTTTGATTAACGGCGGTGGTCTGTTCGAGACCGGTGCGGGTGGTTCTGCGCCTAAACACGTTCAGCAGCTGGTCGAAGAGAACCACTTGCGCTGGGATTCACTCGGTGAGTTCTTGGCTTTGGCAGCTTCTTTCGAGCACTTGGCTAGGACCAACGACAACGCGGCGGCTCAGGTTCTTGCAGATACTTTGGACGCCGCAACCGGTACGTTCTTGAACGAGAACAAGTCCCCTTCACGCAAGGTGGGCGAGATCGACAACCGCGGTTCGCACTTCTACTTGGCGAAGTACTGGGCTGAGGAATTGGCTAACCAGAAGGATAATGCTGAGTTGGCTGAGAAGTTCGCACCGATTGCGAAGGCTCTGGCTGAAAACGAGGACGCAATCAACGCCGAGCTGCTCGGTGTTCAGGGTTCAGCGGTTGAGCTGGGCGGCTACTACAAGCCCTCAGATGAGAAGGCAGACGCAGCGATGCGCCCGTCGGCAAAGCTGAATGAGATTGTGGCTGAATTATAATTATAACATCCTAGGTTTTAAACACGCTGTGGTGATAGCCTTCCAGGCATCACCACGGCTTGTTTCTGAATATTGGTAATTATGCTAAAAAAAGCCAAAAAATTTCAACAATTAACCACTCATCCCATCCGCCCCTTCAGCTCACATTAGGGCAGACTCTAGCTGACATAATCCTTTCTAACTCACAATGGGTTCATAGAACCAACGAAGTTATTAGTTTCGATAGTTCGATTTTCTCCAATAAAAGAAAAATTTCCGTGGACTGCACTCCGCCAACTAATTCTATTGCAATGAGAACAATTTCGAAACAATATGATAATGATCTAGAATCCTATTTGATACCACTCGGGCTTCTCGAGAAAAAACCTATTCAATCACTAGATATTACTTATGAGGGAAAAACCTGTCCTACAATAACTAGCAAAGAAAATTCTGATTTGATAGAAAAAATGTTAACCAGTTTTTTCGAAGATAACATCTCACCTTACCTCGACCAAACTATATTAATAAATATACTAGATAAAGTTAATTGGGTCATCAAGGTAACAAGCCACAGTTATGGTTA